>JAPUIL010000210.1 GCA_027297085.1 Verrucomicrobiota bacterium
ACAGCTATTGTTCGAGAACTAAAGACCAACATGACCATCCATATTCGTCTGGGAGACATCGAAGACAAAACTTATGCCGCCAGGATTACTGAAATCTCCCCGGACATTGAAAATAATACCACCTATGGGGTTACATCAGCATTGGAAGCAAGTGATGCATTCCTTCGAGCCGGGATGGATGGCGAAGCAAGCATCAACCTTCCCAAAGCAGATGGAGATTCCATAGCGATTCCCCTTTCTTGCATCCTGGCATCAGCCGATGGCTCACGGTATCTATGGATTGCCGAACCCCAAGCGGATGGGAAGACGGCTACAGTAGTGAAGCGAAAAGTCACTCTAGGCATGCTGGGAGAAGAAGGTACAGTTTACGTTGAATCGGGTCTGCAGCCTGGAGAAAGAGTTATTTCCCGAGGGGTTCACCGAGTCGAGGAAGGCCTTACCGTTACCCTGATGGATGCCTCATAATTCAGCTAGATACCGTAAATGTCTCCCGCAAAGACCACTATAACCAATAATCGAACCGCACTTGTCATTTACGTGGGACTGTTACTTGCGGGGATTTCGAGTTACTTACAAATAGGTCGCATGGAGTACCCGGATTTCACCATTAGGAATGCAAATATCGTAACTAACTTTGACGGCCGATCCACCCTCGAGGTTGAACAGCAGATTAGCGATCCTATCGAACGGGAGCTTAGGCAAATGCCCGAAATAAAAAAGATCACATCCACATCCAAGCCAGGTCTATCAATCCTGTCGGTGGAACTGGAAGACACGTATTTTGATCTCGAACCAATTTGGCAGGACATGCGCAATAAAGTTGCCGATGTAGAATTGCCTGACGGCGCAAGAACTCCGACCATCAATGACGATGTTGGTGATGTTTTCCCTTACGTTTACGCCCTTACTAGCGATGGATTCAGCTATAAGGAGATGCTGGATTACGCGGATTATTTTCGAGACGAGATTATGACGGTCGATGGTGTTGGGAAAGTTGAATTTCATGGGGATGTCGAAGAACGAATTTACCTTGAATTCTCAAGTAGCCAAGTCGCGGCAAGAGGCTTTTCCCCAAGTCAGATCTCCCAGGCAATTGCTGCACAAAATGCGGTAGCCAGCAGCGGAACCGTGCTGTCTGGCAACGAACGATTGAGTCTGGTCACTAAAGGAGAATTCCAGAGCTTGGAGGAGCTAGCTGACTACCGACTGGCACTTCCGGATACATCAACCACAGTTCGAGTATCTGATGTCGTAAAGGTAAAACGCGGCTACCAAGATCCTCCGCGCCTTTTATCTCACTTCAATGGTTCGCCCGTTATCTCTGTTGCTATATCCATGTCTAAAGGCGAGGCCGTTACGGAAGTTGGCGAACGTATCGAAACAAAAATACACGCCATCCAAACCCAGTTGCCAATTGGACTGGAGATTGAACGCATGTTTTATCAGCCAATCTATGTCAGCAAATCGATTAGGGACTTCATAATAAACTTAGGACAGGCGTTTACGTTTGTTGTGGTGGTTATGTTTCTTTTTGCAGGTCTGCGAATTGCTTTGATTGTCGGAATCCTGGTTCCTTCTGCTATCTTAATCACTTTTGTTTTCATGCCAATGTTTGGCGTTCAATTGGAAATGATGTCGATTGCAGCGCTGATCATCGCCTTGGGACTACTGGTAGATAATGCGGTCGTCGTTTCTGAGCAGATATTGGTGAGAAAGAGCAAAGGCGAAAGTCCGTTGAAGGCAGTCGTCGAATCCGTTGATGGATTAGTCTTTCCTCTACTGGCAGCAAGTGGTACGACGATAGCAGCGTTTTCAACCATTGCACTCTCGGAGGGAACAACCAGTGAATTTACCTACAGTCTTTTTGCAGTCATCAGCCTCACTCTCCTGGCTAGTTGGGTGCTCTCGATAACTATTATCCCGCTATTCTGTTATTATTTTTTAAAGCCTCTAAAACGGGATACTTTTGTAGGTCGAGCGTTGAATAAACTGTATAGCCCGTATGAACGATTGTTGCGCACCATTATTCGTCTGCGTTGGGCCTATCCTATTTTAATCTTGGCGCTGACCTTTATCGCCGTTCTTGGCATGCGCTTCGTGCCAACTATATTTTTTCCACCCAATGAACGCGGACAGTTTGTTATCGATTGTGAGCTGCCCCTAGGCACGGATATTTTAGAAACCGAACGAACCATGTTACAGTTGGAGCGATGGCTTCTCGATGAAAACGAAACTGTCGCCAGTGTATCCAGCTGGATAGGCGGTGGTGGACCGCGCTGGTACCTTTCATTATCGCCCGAGACTAATAACCCGAACTACGGGTTTCTCTCGGTCCTGACCCATACCAGCAATCCCGAAGAAATAAGAAAACTCATTGAGGATACACGCTTATATGCACTGGATAACCTGCTCGACGCCCGTGTTACTCCGAAGGCGCTTGAAAGCGGACCACCGGTTGGGGACCCCATTCAGATCCGTCTTTATGGCACAGACTTGGACACTATCTATGAGTTGAGAGAACGGATTGTAGGAAGGTTAAACGAAGTCGAAGGTCTATACGATATAAGGGATAATTGGGGAGCCTGGACAAAGCAGGTCACGATTGATCCCGATCCTGTTCGCGCGGCACGACTTGGATTGAATACTCAGATCATAGCTCAAGCCCTCGAAATTCAATTCTCAGGACAAACGATCTCACATTACCTGGAGGAGAACAAATCAATCCCAGTGGTACTGAGATCACAAGAAGACTACCGTGATCGACCGGAAAGACTAATAGATCTACCCATTTACGGAAGCTCGAGTGGGTTCGTACCTCTGAGTCAGGTTGCGAAGGTTGCAGTGACATTTCAGCCCGGTTCAATCTTGCGCGAAAACCTGCTCCGTGTTATGACGATCAAAGGTAAAGCATCGGGTCGTTTCGCCAGCGAGTTATTAGCCGACATTCAACCGAAATTATCCGAGGAATTGGAAAAAGACGATTGGCCCACCGGTTATTACATAGAGTACGGGGGTGAACAGGAAGAAAGTGCTGAATCCCAAAAGAATCTTGCGGCGGCTATGCCTTTTTCGCTTTCCCTGCTTGGACTTATTCTCATTGCCCAATTCAACAGCCTCCGCCGTTTCCTAATAATAATCCTCACTATCCCACCAATGATGATAGGCGTGGTACCTGGTTTAATTCTCACAGGTTCTTCATTCGGATTCATGACGATCCTGGGACTGATTGCCCTAATGGGCATCATCGTAAATAATGCGATACTGCTCATCGATGGGATCAACATTCAATTGAAGAACAACCCTGTCTTGATAGAAGCGATTGTGGCAGCCGCAGTCTCCCGGATGCGGCCAATCATCCTGACCACCTGCACTACAATAATTGGGCTATTACCCTTAGCCATAAGCGGCGGAGGCATGTGGAGTTCTATGGCCTACGCAATGATGTTTGGACTGGCATTCGCCACAGCGCTTACGCTGCTGCTCTGCCCCTCGCTCTTCTATTTATTTTTCAGGAAGACGTATTCGGAAAAACAAGACAGGCCAACGAGCTGATTGAGGCGGAGATAGACCAAAACATTGAAACTTCCCGACGCAAGCAATGGGGAATCGGGATTTGAATCTGAAGCAAATCACCACGCTGAATCATTTTTACGGAGTATCCATGGGCTTCCTGTCCTACCCTTCCAGCTTCGCCAAGCAGGCTACGCCGGACACGTCGGACAGGACCGCATTTCGATTGATCGATTGTGAATATAGGTACGCTACGGCAGAGACCGCAGGGTACCGAGGGACGAAGGACCGACAAATACAAGTCTACCTGACTCTACCGAAGGATGGGAATTCTGTATACCGCAGATTCTCCTCACTATGCACACTAGGCGTAATTTTATATGCGGGGAAGCGTGACAAGTATTCGAGGTCATTTTCCACCTCATAACTATCGAAGAGGCAGGGCAAGAGCGTCCTCGCTCTGCCGCCATAAACTGCCAGAAATACACGACGCAGCGGGACGCTGTTGGCCTACCCGGCACAGGCACCTTGTCCCACGAATTTGGAAATTCTACTGTGGGAGGTAACTTGTTGCTGATGGCCAATTCAATTGAGGGATTAGAATGCCTCGCATTTTTAATCACAACCATACACACTTCGAACCTCCAAAAGGTAATTCTGATTGTTCACTCCTGCTAGAGGAAGAAGGGACCAGGAGCGGTGCCAAATTATACTTTGAGCCGTTCGTATTGGTTTTTATGATTTTTATTCCCATCCCTCATCTTCTGGTATATTTCTTTTAAGCAATTCTCCTATAGGGATTGTTTTAACAGAGAAATACCATGGATAGACGCAAATTTATCAAGACGACCGCTACGGCAGCAGCAGGGACCGCCCTAACCAATTCCGTTTTTGCTCAGCAAAACTCGAGTAACGGAAAGCAGCCAAACATTCTGTTTTTAATAACGGATCAGCAGCATTCCGGCATGATGAGCTGCACGGGTAATCCCTGGTTGAACACACCCGCCCTCGACAAACTGGCCGCCGAGGGAATTCGCTTTGGAAAGGCTTACGCCGCAAACCCTGTTTGTGTTCCCAGTCGCATGGGGATGGCAACTGGAATGATGCCGGCCCGACTGGGTGCTTTGGATAACGGATCTGGGACTAAGGTAAGAAACTTGCCTAAGGAGGCGCTCAACAATTCAATGGGTAAACTCATGAAACGGGCTGGTTACGATACCTTTTATGGAGGCAAGGTCCACATGGCCAGCGGCCTGGTTCCAAGCAAGGAAACAGGATACGATCAGTACTTTTCCAATCAACGCGAACTATTGCCTGGAGCTTGTGTTGATTTCATAAAAAAGAACCGCGCAAACCCGTTTTTCGCAGTAGCCTCCTTTATCAATCCACACGATATTTGCTTCGCCTATAACGCTTACAAAAAACGCGAGAAAATGATGGAGGGTGTTAATGAATTGTACGAGCAAGCCTCAGCCATTCCACTCGAAGAGCTGCCACCCCTTCCGGCCAATTTTGAAATCCCCAAGAATGAACCGGATGCCATAGCGGCTAACGGAAAAACCACAGCCGTAACTCCGAGCGGGACGATGCGCACCGAATACAACGAACGCGAGTGGCGGATGTATCGCTGGATTTATTGTCGCCTCACCGAAAAGGTTGACGGGCACATTGGACAAATTCTGGATGGGCTGAAAGAATCGGGCCAAGAAGAAAATACGGTAGTGATTTTCGTTAGCGATCATGGAGACATGGATGCCAGCCACGGTCTTGCCTCCAAGGGACTGTTTTATGATGAGTCGGTTTGTGTTCCCATGGTGATGCGTTATTCGCCGACGATACAAGCAGGCCAGGTAAACAACCATTTGGTCAATACGGGATTGGATATACTACCGACTTTTTGCGATTACGCAGGAGTTAAAACACCCGATCACTTGTTAGGCAAAAGCGTGCGATCAATAGCAGAAAACAAACCGGTTCCAAATTGGCGCGATTTCGTCGCCTCGGAAAACCATTGGACCCGCATGATTCGCAGCGAGCGCTATAAATACTGCGCCTACAAGGAAGGGAAACAGCGTGAGTCCCTAGTTGATATGCAAAGCGACCCAGGCGAAATGCAAAACCTGGCCGGTGAAAAAAGATTCGAGAAAGAATTAATTAAACACCGTCGACTACTGAAAGACTGGGTAAAAGTCTCTGCTGACAAACATGGAGAAAATTACCTTTTGAGCACTTGAGCGCAGAACGTTAGAATTAAAGATCCCCGCCGCAAGCAGCGGGGTAATCAAGACCCTGTGGCAGA
>JAPUIL010000211.1 GCA_027297085.1 Verrucomicrobiota bacterium
GGCTAGCATCCCGATGGTTGCTAGGAGTACGTGATTGGGATGGATACCTTCTTGCTTATCCCCTGGTCCGTACAGCTTCTCCAAACCAATCCTAAGGTGATACAGAACACAGTCCCCATCCGGCGACGGCGGATCTTGTGGTGACTTAAAAAAGTTTTCAAGGGGTCCAGAAGTTATCATTGCGTTTGGACACGTAATGCTGGGCCTAACTATTGTGTATGCCGTTCGGCATAATATAGCCTTTCAATTTTATAAATTATAGCCAATTCTTCTGTCTTTTCCAGAAAAGGTTCCCGTCCCCTTTTTTCCCTCTTCCGGGTTAGGCAAATCCTCTGCCATCAAACACCAAAAGTACTTCACTTATCTTGTGTTCCCTAAATGAAAACAGTTGGGCGATCGTTATCGTCTGAGTACTTGTTTTGTAATCGTAGTATATGGACACACTGTCCGGACCTTCCGTCAGACTTATCACCCGATATTCACATTTGTCTGGCGGATCTCTTCTCAAGCAATCCAAATACGCGCCTTTGGACTCAAATGAAAACAACGGGCCAGTAAATTGAAAATCATCGGTCATCAAGGAGGCCAACCCGTCGATGTCTCCGGCGCAAAAACATCGCAAAAACTCAGCCGCGAGCTCCCGATTGTTCATCCTTGGTCAATTCCCCTAACGCCTAGGCATGAACCGCAGCGCTTCACGCTGTCGGCTCCATGGTCTTGTTGGGCGGCGAGTGCAGTTCACAGCAATGGAATTAGGGCATATATAGCCGACACAATCAATATTGCTACGAACCCAAGCGAGCGAAGCGGCTTCTCTTCAATATTCAGGATTGAGAAAAGGCGCCCAAAACCACTAACGGTCATTCCCACGAATCGAGTGACGAGACCAGAGAGTATGTATATCCATATCCATACTGAAGTGAAATAGGTCGAATAAAGGAAGACACCCATAGATATCGGTGCAAACTGGCCCTTTGTCAAAAAGGCCCCATTAACGAGCATATAGACCATCTCATCCTTACTGCCACCCATGTACCAACCGAGGAGGACGTACGCTGTCCCAAACACCATACCGGTTACGACCAAATCCACTACAAGAAGCGCTAAGGTGCGAGGAACAGAATTACTCGTTGCTAGCCAACGGAGTATCCACCTAGTCTCAAGAAGCGAGATATAGTCCGGAATGAGATTCAGCGATGCGACGAGTAGGAAAAGGAGTCCGATGTCATAGGGACTTTTCGATACGATCTGGAACAGGTCCCGAAGCTGCTCCGGCCTAACGGTGCCCCAAATTAGTGTTAACGTAGCGACGGACAGGACTGATGCGACGCACGATTGAAGGAAGCACTTGATCGAAAGGTGATGCTCGCCGAAAAGCTGGTCGAACACTCCAGCGAAGCTAGACGGCCACCCTGTGAGGACTTCGCGAAACGGCATGTCCCGCAACCACTGGGAAATGGCGCTCTTCACAGGGGCCGAAATAACATCCTCCGCCTTTCCGAACAAACCCCAAATACCCCCGGTTACACTCAACCATGAAGCCACGTAGAGGAATAAATCAGGGAGTTCCATTCGTTTTCTCTTGTCGCCTAACTATAAATATATTGTTCAGCCTATTACGGGCTCTGAGGATTTGGCCCGATCCCAGAAAAGACTCCCGCCCCCTTTTCTCGCCGGATGCTCGGCGATTTGTTAAGTGGCGGCCCAAGCTATTACGTAGATAATAAAGCCTCCAAAAACCACGCCGAATAGCATCCACAAACGGATCAATGAATTAGAGCAACGCTCAAACCAAGCAATAAGTGCGCTTATTCGATCTCGACCTACAAACGGGAGAACGACCGCTGCAACTAGAGCTAACCAGCCTAGTATTTCAAAGGTCATCGGAAAATTAGAATCGGGAGCCGCTAATATCAATGACACTCCCAAAAGTACCCTTGCAAGGACGGCGACATACATACCCCAGCCTTCGTGCATGGCGCCCTTAACTAGCTTAATCAGTCTATTCGGGCAGAAGATTCCCCACAAAGAAAGTAAACAAATGGTGATACCGAATAAGAAGACGATGCTTTGGGCAATAGAAGAGATCATTTTTGTATCGCCACTAACGTTAAGCTCAGCCGGCGCTTCCAGCGATCGGTCTGAAGCGCCTGGTTAGCTGGTCATTGCGCGGCTCACTTCTTCTTGAGCTTCTTCAGAAGTGCCTCGGCAATCTTATCTATCCCGATTCCGATGGGAAGATAGCCAATTGTCGTGGGAATCCCGGGAAGCTCCACATCTTCTACCTTGATGGGGAGAATATATTCGTTGCCCTTCTCTTTCAGCATCCTTTCCTGGGCGCTTCGCCTTTCATGGACCGTCCATTCGCGGTTCATGTACTCATTTGAGACGAAAATCACGCAGTAGCGGGATCGCCTGCTGTAAATCTCGTAAAAAAACTCGGCGAGGTTCTTGCCCCAAAGGTCCTCCGGGAAAAACTTGTCGTAAAAAACCTCAAAGCCCGCTGCTTTTACCTTGTTGGCAAGTTCCTCAGCGTATTCCCTCTCGGTGCCCGCAAAGGAAATCGCGACGTCGAAATTGGGGTGCTCTTTCCGATCAGTAACAATGGCATTAGGCCTACTTATGATCACTCGGCGAGCAATCTCCTGTACCCGCCGCATCTCAGGTCGTGCAAAGGACGGCAAGAACCCCATGCCCACTCGCTCCATCGTGGCTTGCGCAGCCAGGAGTGCCTTAATGCCGGGAGAGAAGTTCTGCTGATGCGCATCGAAGTATCTATGGGCAGCATCGGCGTTGCCATTAAATATATCATCGCCTCGCTCCTGGAATTCAATATGCCGCCAGTTGCACGGCTCAAAGCCAAACTCGGGGCATTGTCGAAATTCACTAATCTCGAGAAAGTCAAAAACGCTCTGAAGCTCGACAGAGAGTGGCGGATGCTTGGGTTGGTAGTGGATTGTCCAACCCTTATCGCGCTCGCTATTTTTGATCCAGGTGAAGATGAACTGGAACACATCATCCTCAGCCGTCTTCATTCGCTCAGGCGTGACAGCAGAGGTATGGCCGTCACCATAGTAGCTTCCCCTTTCCCGGCCACTAGATCGTTTGCCGAAGAAATACCCCCACCCCTCGGGTTGGGCGAGCCTGAAGCCGCAGCTCTCCA
>JAPUIL010000212.1 GCA_027297085.1 Verrucomicrobiota bacterium
GTTGAGTTGATGACTTCCCACGTAGCCATAATCGATGATGAACCTTCTGTCTGCAAGAGTTTTGAACGCGTCCTCAAAACAAAAGGATACCGAACAGAAACGTTCGGATCTTCCCTGGCATTTCTCGAAAGCGATAAAAAACCCAACTGCTTGTTACTGGACATCAATTTGCCTGGAATGTCGGGTCTGGATCTTCAAAACGAGCTTCTTAAGGGGGATTTCGATACACCTATTGTTTTCATAACAGGAAATGGCAATATTCCCAAAAGTGTCCGGGCTATTAAGGCTGGTGCAGTTGATTTTCTCTACTGCGTTGAAGAGATCGATCTTTTTAACGCAGTAGAGAAGGCGATTGAAAAGGACACGACTGCCAGGAAATCTGGTAAGGATAAACTGGAGCTGAGTCACAAAATCTATTCCCTCACTCCCAGAGAATATGAGGTGCTGACTTATGTAATTACAGGAATTCCGAATAAAGCCATAGCTGTTGAGCTAAGAGCCAGTGAGAAGACGATTAAAGTACACAGGGGCCGGTTGATGCAAAAGATGGGGGCTTCATCTATAGTCGACCTGGTAAAACTGGCCGACAAAGGTGGTATTCAGCCAGCCACGATTTCTGGTTAAGAAACCATCTAAGCATTCTTGCATATCGGTACTTATCTGAGAATTATAGCAGATTCAAACATCAGGCAAGAAGAGAAGGATATGTACGACCATGTGCCTATAGTAATTCCGATCACTTTTCCGGTATTATTACATCTCCAATGGTGGCACAAAATATCCAGATTACCAGGCGCGTCGCGGTGGTCGACGACGATCCTTACTACCTCAAAGCAACGGAGAGACTGTTGCTTGCCTACGGATGGCCTGCTCGAAGCTTCAAATCGGCCAATGAATTCCTTGATACCAGTAAAGGAGAAGAATTTAGCTGTCTACTTGTCGATCTTCAAATGCCCGGGCTCAGCGGTTGTGAACTGATTGAACAGCTGAGATCAAAAGGTATCGAGACACCGTGCCTCATTGTGACAGCACGCAATTTAAACGAATCGCAAAGAGCGATTGCCGACAAATTCGTCCATGCGGTAATCTCTAAACCGAGTGACGCCGTGGAGCTCATCTCCGCCTTAGAAAATGCCTGCAGGTAGAAACCCCATTCAGAAAATATTCCTTCATTCCTACACAACCAAGACAAATTTCTAACCAAGAATAAACTCAATCATCATCCAAAACTCAAAGTTAATAGTCATGAAAAAGATTCTATCGATACTGACCTCATTGGCCTTCTGCTTAACGTTGGCATTTAACCCCTCTTATTCTTTCGCGAAGAAAAAGGAGCTTCCCGACATCACCCACGACGGCCTGGAACGTGTAAGTAAACCCAAGTCGGGTGCAGATGTAGTCTACCTTCAACCAGGAGCCGATTTGAGTGGTTACAACAAAATAATCCTACTCGAACCGAATATAGCCTTTAGAAAAGGCTGGAAAAACAGACAGAATGCTCAACGCCAATTGACGAGACGTATTAGTGACAGAGATATGGAAAAGATGATCGATAGGGGTAAGGACCTTTTCATGGATGAATTTACCGACGAGTTGGAAAATAAGGGTTACCCCGTCGTTCATACCAAGGGGGAGGATGTCATGATTGTCCGAGCTGCTATCATCGATCTTAATGTTGCCTATGCCGATCCAAACAACTTAGGAGGTATGTGGAACAAGGTGTACACCGAGGGGGCTGGTGAAGCGACTCTCGTGATCGAACTTTTCGACTCGATTACCGGACAAATACTAGTCAGAGGTGTCGACAGGAAGTGGGATAGTGGTGGTGGCTACAGCTGGAGAATTCCCCGTAGTCAAAGCACTAACATACGGGATGCCCGACGGGCATTAAGGAGCTGGGCCAAAATGCTGGCCATCGGCCTCGACCATGCCAAAGAAGAAGCCAAGTAGTCAACTTGCCCATGCAGTAATTTCGAGCTGCATACATTCTCCCGGCACAGTTCGTCAAAGACCGTGCCGGAATTTTAGACTGCCTGATCATCAGTTACGAAGCTACCGCCGATGGCATCACAGCTGAACCATTGAACCGTGAACCCAAAATCCTTGAACCTCCTTCCGTATACGACCAAAGTCCTATTTCCCGTATCCCAATTTCAGCGTAGAATTCCAATGATAATACAACCTGAAACCTTTGATGTAGCACAGTCTTCAACGATATCGAGCGGATAGGTAGGAAAATCGTGAAGCTTTTTTTTAAGGGAATAGTTATGCTCAGCACGGGAATAGGCGCCAGCGAAGGTCGATGCAGGCTCAGGGGGAGTTTGCATGATCTTGCTGGTGCTATCTTTTTGAAAGTTATGATTTATATTCCGAGACTTCTAAACAAGCATTGCGCAGCATACATTAGGAATTATGAGGCCCAATGAATATTCACTAATAGCCACTTCTTAAAGTTTAATTCACAACTCTTTATTTTTCAGCCCCTCTTTTCCCTACTACTCACAGCTCCAAGCTCTTCCCTCTCTGCTCGAAGCTCACTCCTCGCTCCTTACACCTCACCTGGATGTGATTCTTTCTGTGGGGCAAAATCACTAACGGCGGGCATGCCTCACCAGCCTACAAAAGAAATCGTCAGCAAGCTACCTCCTGCTACAGTTATGAGTTTCGAATCGAGTTGTAGGAGTTAGCTTGCTGACGAATCCGTATTCCAACACATGAGAGAACAATCCTTAACACCACCTCGCACTTTGAATCCCACCCCTCGCTACTAATCCATCCTTTACTTTGTTGATTAGCCATTTGATTCTGGCGCCAGAATTCTGTAACAATTAATGGAATCCACTGCATGAGTAAGGAAGTGAATGAATTATCCAGCCAGGAGCTGGAGTTGGCCCATCTCTATCAAGCCGCTCAAATTGGCTTGTGCGTTACAGATACGGATCATCGCTACGTTCGCATTAACCAGCAATTGTGCGACTTTAATGGCAAATCCATAGAAGAACATGTCGGACGTACGATTCACGAGATGATCCCGCATATCGCAGACCAGATCGTTTCCATGTTTCAGAGTGTGATCGATTCTGCTAAGCCTATCCTAGGCCATGAAGTTCGCGGCTCCACAACAGCCCACTCCAATGAGGAGCGCATTTTTCTGGGTGATCACTATCCTCTTTGTTCAAAGGATGGAAAGGTCCTATATGTGCATACCATGGTTCGGGACATTACCAAGCAAAGACAGGCCGAAACTCTTCTAAAGCAGGCGAACGAAGAGCTCGAGACGCGCGTCAAGCAGCGGACCGCAGAGCTCGAAAACCTGAGTTCTCAATTGGGAGAGGAGGTCAAGGAACGGAAACTGGCGGCGGTAGCCGCAAGAGCGGATGAGAAACACCTTCGGCACCTGCTTGAGTCAACCATGATCATTCCCTGGGAGGCAGATGCAAGAACCTGGAAATTCACCTACGTGGGTCCACAGGCAGCTTTTCTCGGCTATCCAATAGATCGCTGGTACGACCAGGACTTCTGGAAAAACCATGTTCATCCTGAGGACATGGAGGCTGCGGCTAAATTTAGTGCCACAAAATCAAGTAAGGGCAATAATTATGATTTCGAATATCGAATGATAGGAGCCGACGGGAGGGAGTTCTGGATACATGATCTCGTTAGTGTTGATTCGGCTGAGGGTAAACCCTGCTTCCTCCGGGGATTCATGATCGATATCACTGAACAAAAACGGACTCAAATCAAACTGAAAAAAAGCGAGGAGACATTTCGGAATCTCCTGCAAGCCTCGCCGGATGGCGTGGTAATTGTTGATCGAGATGGCATGATCCTCATGACTAACGAGCAGATGCGGCGCATGTTCGGCTACGCTGAAATGGAATTGGAGGGGAGTTCCATTGAGCAACTTGTTCCCCAGGATACCCGAGGCAAACATCAGACCTACCGCAGTAAATATGCTCATAATCCGACCACTCGGCCCATGGGTGCGGTAGCGGATCTCCATGGCAAGCGAAAAGACGGATCCTTGTTCCCGGTGGACATTTGCATTGGTCCAATGAACCTTGAGGGGGAAAATGTGACTGCATGCTTTGTTCGTGATATTACTGGTCGGAAACGTCTTGAAGAAGAGGAGCGCCGGCTTCGCGTTGAATTGACTCATATATCAAGAGTTACGGCAATGGGTGAGCTCGTTGGATCCATTGCCCATGAGTTGAATCAACCACTGGCGGCGATTTTGGCCAACGCTCAGGCCGCTCTGAGGTTCATGAAGGCAGACAATCCAAACGAGCAGGAAATCCAGGAGATCCTCCAAGACATTGTATCGGACGACAAGCGTGCTGATCAGGTCATTCGACGACTACGCACACTCATGCAAAAGCACTCCGCAAATAAGGAAAGCATTCAGCTCGATGAACTGGTAAATGAGTTGCTACCCTTGATCAGGAACGAAGCAATTGCGGCAAAAGTCGAAATATTCATAGAGGCTGCTCCAAACCTTCCGCCGGTCGAAGCAGATCCCATTCAACTACAACAGGTCATCATGAATCTACTGTTGAATGCCATCGACGCGATTCGCACTTCGGAATCGGCCGGGGGGCAAATCTGTGTGGTATTGTCCAGCTTTCGGAAAAACTCTACCAAGGTCGCTATCAGCGACACCGGTCGGGGCATCCCGGAAGAGAACATAAGCGAGGTGTTCACTGCTTTCTATACAACCAAACCCAAAGGGCTGGGAATGGGCCTATCCGTCTGCAAGACGATCATAGAGGCTCATGAAGGCACTATTTCCGTTGAGAATCTTGATCCGCAAGGCTGTTGCGTTTCGTTTATTCTTCCTCTGAAGAGCACTACAGCGCTGTGAGAGGGTCGAGGGGAGAGAAAAGAGCTAAGTGCATGGAGCCGAGGCTTCCACCTTCGTTTGACTTCCAACTATGCTGAAGCTACGATG
>JAPUIL010000213.1 GCA_027297085.1 Verrucomicrobiota bacterium
GCCGGGCAGGCTCATGATTTTCGACCGGGCGTCATCGGCGATGACTGGTCCCATGCCACAACCGGGGGCTGTCAGGGTCATTTTTATATCTACCAAGTGAGTGCCGTCCTTTTGCTCCTCTGATTCACAGGAGTAAACCAAACCGAGATCGACGATGTTGACCGGAATCTCAGGATCATAAACCGATTTCAGTTGTTCCCAGATAGAATTCTCTACCAGAGGACCGGCTTTGTCCTCTTCATTGGTTTTTTCTTGAGCTGTGCCCGGAATATCCTGGCCCAGCGCATCGGCGTCCGACCCGGCTATGCGACTCATGCCGAATTGGGACACGACGGTAAACGTGCCTCCCAACTGCTGGGTGATGGTGACCGACGTTCCAGACGGCAGGGTTAGCAAATTTCCTTCGGGAATAATCCGGGCTTGGACGTCGCGGTTGAGTACTATTTGTTCAGGCATGCGTCAAAATGAGTTCGATATAGGTGGCTTCAATCAAGGAGGGAGATCAATTGTTTTCAAGCTTCTGGTGAATCAGTTCACGATGGAATTCCGCCAATTCTTCATTCTCCATTTTTTCTAGAATTTCTTCGAAAAAGGCAAACACAAGGAGAATTTGAGCTGCAGGTTTACTGATTCCCCGGGAGAGAAGGTAGAACAACTCATTGTCATCGATTTGCCCGGTGGCGGCTCCGTGGCTACACTTTACATCGTTGGCCAGAATCTCCAATCCGGGTAGTGAATTTGCTTCAGCCAATGGGCTGAGCAGAAGGTTGCGGTTGGTTTGGTAGGCGTCTGTTTGCTGTGCCTCTTCCGCCACCTTGATCAGACCAGAGAAAATGGTTTTTGAAGTGTCTTGCAGTGCATTTTTAAAGAGCAAGTTAGATCGTGCATTGGCTGCGTTGTGCGACTGCAAAGTGCGCTGATCAATCTCCTGATCTTTATGGGCGACGGTTAACGAAAACAGTTCAGCATTGCTGCCGGGGCCGTCGATTATTGTATGGCCTTCGTTTCGGGCGTGCTTACTGCCGATATTAAGTCCAAAGGCGCGGATATTTGAATCCCGTTGGGCAATCGTGGTTAATTGGTTGAAAGACAAAGAAGCTTCATTCCAATTTTGCAAGTAGTGGTACTCCACCTGGGCGCCCGGTCCCGCATACAGCGTACTCACTCCACAGGCGAGCTGAGACGAATCTTTTTCATGGGCTCCATAGACATCAACGAAGGTCACTTTGCTGTTATCTTTGGCGATAACCAACGTGTGTGGAAAAACAGCGGATTCCGAACCCTGCGCCCAGTGGTAACTCACAAGCGGCAAGTCGATTTCCACGTTCTCCGGAACGAAAAGCAACGTACCGTTTCGATTAAGTGCGGTGTGCAAAGCGGCAAATTTTTCTGATCCCAGGGCCGATTCCTGAGCCATAAAAAATTCTTCCAGAATTTCCGAATGTTGAGCAAAGGCACGTTCCAGGGGTTCAAAGATGACTCCCTTAGCTTTCAGATCCTCCGATAGCTCTTCTTCCGCCAGGAGATCATCGTTGCCGAATATCAATTTACCTGAGGTGTTTTTTAAGCGATTGGAACGCTCGATCAATGATTGGCCTTCTTCGACGGCCAGTGGCTGAGCGAGACGAAATGTATCAACGCCCAGGCCTTTTACATTCGCGAAACGCCATGTTTCCATCTTACGGCTGGGAGCAGGCAGGGCCAGGTAGTCAACCCAGTTCTGTTGCTTCAGCTTAACCAGCCATTGAGGCAGCTCGGAATGCCGTGTTAGGAAGTGGTCAAACACCGCTTCGGATAAAAATTCAGAGTCACTTTTTACTGTGATCATGGATTGCATCTGATTCTGAGGGCTTGATTGGTTTTACCCGACGGACCCTTCCATCTCGAGATCGATTAGGCGCTTAAGTTCGACGCTATACTCCATGGGAAATTGTTTCACCAGGTCATTGATGAATCCATTTACGGTAAGACTCATGGCTTCACCCTCACTGAGACCTCGCTGCATGAGATAAAAGATTTGTTCCGCACTTACCTTGGAAACGCTGGCCTCGTGTTGAACTGAATTGTTGTTTCCTCGGACCGTGATCGCAGGATAGGTATCCGTGCGGCTGTTGGAGTTGATGAGCAAGGCATCACATTCGGTGTTATTTCGACAACCTTTAAGGTGCTTGGGAATGTAGACCTGGCCTCGGTAGGTAGAGCGGCCTTGGCCAACCGAAATACTCTTGGCGATTATGTTGCTGGTCGTTTCATCTGCAGCGTGGATCATTTTGGCGCCGGTATCCTGGTGTTGTCCGTCTCCAGCTAAGGCGATGGAAATAACCTCTCCCCGGGCCCGGCGTCCTTTAAGGATAACGCCGGGATACTTCATGGTGAGACGGGAACCGATGTTACAATCGATCCATTTGATTTCCGAGTCTTCTCCCGCCAGACCGCGCTTTGTGACCAGATTGAACACGTTTGCGCTCCAGTTCTGCACAGTGATGTACTGAATCTTGGCTCCTTTTAATGCGACCAATTCCACGACGGCTGAGTGTAGAGTGGTGGTTTCAAATTTCGGAGCTGTGCATCCTTCCATGTAAGTGACTTCCGCACCTTCGTCGGCGATGATGAGCGTGCGTTCAAACTGGGCAAAGTTTTCCGCGTTAATCCGGAAATAGGCCTGCAGGGGTTGTTTCACTTTTACACCGGGTGGCACGTAAATGAAACTGCCACCTGAGAAAACGGCGCTGTTCAAGGCGCTGAATTTATTGTCCCCGATAGGGATAACTTTGCCAAAATATTTGCGAAAGATTTCCGGATGTTCCTTCAATCCTTCAGTGGAGCCCACAAAAATAACTCCTTCCTTGGAGAGCTCTTCTTTCATATTCGAATAGGCGGCTTCGCTGTCAAATTGCGCTTCCACACCGGCAAGAAACGCGCGTTCCTGCTCGGGAATTCCTAGACGCTCGAAAGTTTCCTTCACATCCGCAGGCACATCGTCCCAACTGCGGCTGGGCTGTTGCCCTTTGGAAAGGTAATAACGGAACTTATCAAAGTGAATGTTCTCCAAGTCCTTGGTTGCCCAGTGGGTAGGCATTGGCTTGGACCAAAAAACTTTGAGTGCCTTGAGGCGAAACTTTCGCACCCAATCGGGCTCACTTTTGACGTCAGCGATATAGTTGACGACTCCCTCGTTCAACCCGATACCTGCGTCATATTCATACTGAGTATCGTAACTGAAATTACCTTTTTCTCTATCGATATTGATGGCGGTTTCTGTGCTCATGGTGATTCTCCTTTTTGTGTTTAAACGCTAGCCGTTTGTTCTTGTTTGACCCAATCGTAGCCACGTTCTTCGACTTCGAACGCCAGGGACTTATCCCCGCTTTTTACGATGCGGCCATCCCACATGATGTGGACGCGATCCGGCACGATGTAGTTGAGCAGACGCTGGTAGTGAGTGATGATCAGTATGCCTCGATCTTTGCCGCGCATGTGGTTCACACCGTCCGCCACAATCTTAAGGGCATCGATGTCCAGCCCGGAATCGGTTTCATCGAGTATACAGTAATCAGGCTTTAGCATGGACATTTGCAAGATCTCACATCGCTTTTTCTCCCCCCCTGAAAACCCCTCATTCACCGAGCGGCTTGTAAATTTGCGGTCGATATCCAAACGCTCCATTTCAGAATACAAGTCCTTGTAGTAGGCGACGGCATCGACGTCCTCACCTTTTGGTTGGCGAGCATTTAATGCGGCGCGAATAAAGTTTGCGATGGTTACCCCTGGAATTTCCGCCGGATACTGGAAAGCAAGAAACAATCCTTCACGTGACCTTTCATTCACTTCCATATCGAAGATGTCTTTTCCATCCATGGTAGCGGTACCTGAATCGACTATATAGTCCTCATGTCCCACCAATGCTTTTGCCAGGGTGGATTTACCTGAGCCGTTAGGGCCCATGATAGCGTGTACTTCGCCTTTGGGAAGGGTGAGGGACAGGTCTTTTAGAATCTGCTGCCCATCAATGGTTACGTGCAGATTTTTGATTTCTAATGCGTTCATGATTCAAATTGATTGGTTGAAAGACTAATTCTGAAAATTAGCTGCAGGATCTGGCAGACTTCCCCGGAAGTTCAGTTCGACGCTGGAGACAGAAGTGGAATTGGGCAGGAGACCTGTCAGCCGGGTAAACAAGTCTTCTGGCAAATGGACATCCATTACCGTCCCTGTTTTATCGCAGTAAAAGTGGGCATGCGGCGCCAGATTGGGCTCGTAGCGGGTGGATTCACGCTCGAAGTTGACTTGCCGAATGAGGGTGCATTCAAGCAGAGTTTCCAGGCAGTTGTAGACCGTAGCCAACGAAATGGTGGGCATTGCTCGCCGGGATCGAACAAAAATTTCGTCCGCGGTTGGGTGATCCTTTGCTATTGCAACCACGGAATAAACCACCTCCCGTTGCCGGGTGGAACGCAGGCCTAGCTTGGCCAGCGCCTGGTTTAAAGTATCTAGATTTGTGTCTGATATTGGCATGATATTGAGACTGAGTAACAATAGGGAATTGGAATTATTCTAAAAAGCAATCCCTTTTTGAGAAAAAGTCTCAAAAAAGCTTTGTCCCTCGTTGAGAGGGCTATCGGGCCTGGAATTACTCCTGTTCGGCCAACCAGCGTTCAGCTTCGATAGCGGCCTGACAGCCCAAGCCTGCAGCTGTTACGGCCTGGCGATAAACGTGGTCTACGCAATCACCGGCTACGTACACTCCCTCGACGTTGGTTTTTACCTGACTTCTGTCTTCGGCCAGAAAATAGCCGTTCTCGTCAGTTTTCAGGGCATCAGCGAAAGCCTGGGTGTTGGGAATGTGTCCGATAGCGATAAAG
>JAPUIL010000214.1 GCA_027297085.1 Verrucomicrobiota bacterium
TGGATGGACAAAACGGTCACTAATCGAAATCGGGTGTGGCAAAGCAGATTTTCTAAAGATGCTTTGTGAGCTGGGTAGAAACGAAGGTATCGGATTTGATCCGAGTATTGAATCGGTAGACTGGCAGTCAATTGGGGATAAAGGAGGCAAGATAAAGTTGGTTCGAGGATATTTTGGCAAAGATAAAAAAGGGATTCCCGGCGACCATCTTATTTGTCAGCACGTACTCGAGCATATTGAAAACCCGGCTGCTTTTTTGTCGGATATTGTCGATTCACGTTCAGGCTACACCTCGCATATAGTTTATTTCGAAGTGCCGAATGCTCTCTATACACTAAGAGACTTTGGTGTGTGGGATATTATTTATGAGCACTGCTCCTATTTTAGCCCGGCTTCCATGCAGTATCTGTTTAAGCGTTTTGGGTATTCAGTAGAAACATGCGAAGAAGTGTACGGAAACCAATTCCTTTCCCTCTATGCTGGATCGGACGGCAAAGGCTTAGAAGCATCAGGCGAAGATACGGCAGAGTTGATCGAACTGGTCGATCAGTTCAGCCAAACTTTTAAAGAAAAAACTGCGCGATGGAAAGATGTTTTAGCGCCCGCCCGTGCAGGTGAAAAAAAAGTGGTTGTATGGGGTGCGGGTTCAAAGGGAATCACATTTCTCAACATGATAACCGGCGGTAAAGGCATCGATTTTATCATAGACCAAAACCCTGCCAAGATTGGCAAGTATGTAGCGGGTACGGGACAACAAATAGAAAGTCCCGCATTTCTTTCGTCGTACCAGCCAGATCAAGTTATCATAATGAACCCGTTGTACCAGAAGGAGATTTCCAGGAATTTGAAAAAGATGGGTCTTACACCAGAGATTTTCGTCGCCTGACAAGAAATATCTCTGTAATCCGAGCCTATGTTATCCGAAAAGTCTGCTGAATCGATCATTTGTGAGGACTTGGATTTTATTTGTGACGAGTTGCGGGATGAGTTTGTACAACTCCTTGGCAAGAAGCTTCTGATTGTTGGAGGGGCTGGTTTTCTAGGATATTATCTTGTGCAGGCAGCTTTGCACTTAAACGAGGGAACTCCAGACTCTAAAAGTGTAGAGGTAACAGTATTCGATAATTTTATACGCGGTGTTCCCGATTGGTTGACTCAACTCGAAGTCAATCCGTCTTTGCAAATTATAAGGCACGATATAACGCAGCCTTTGCCGGCGGATTTGCCTGCGTTCGACTTTGTTATCCATGCCGCTTCGATTGCGTCTCCCACATACTATCGTAAGTTTCCGATACAAACAATGGATGCTAATGTGAGCGGACTTCGGTTGATTTTGGATTATTGCCTGAAACAAAGAGACGAAGGGTCACCCGTATCGGGCATTCTCTATTTCTCGACCAGCGAGATTTACGGCGACCCGACGCCTGAAAATATCCCGACTTCAGAAACCTACCGTGGTAATGTTTCCTGTACCGGACCTCGTGCCTGCTACGACGAGTCAAAACGATATGGAGAAACGCTTTGTGTTAACTTCGCGCAACAATTTGATCTGCCGGTTCGTATTGCCCGCCCCTTCAATAATTACGGTCCGGGTTTGAAGATAACTGATAAGCGGGTCTTGCCGGATTTTGCGCGCGATGTGCTTGGTGGTCGAGATATCGTCATGCTGTCCGATGGTTCTCCCACTCGTACCTTCTGTTACATTGCCGATGCCATTGTTGGGTATTTTAAAGTTCTTATTCTGGGGAGGAACGGCGAGTCCTACAATATTGGGACGGAGCGCCCGGAAATCTCAATTGCCGAGTTGGCGAAAAGAGTTGTCGAGGCTTCGTCACGACTTTTTGGGTACGAAGGAAAGGTAGTGAAACAGAATAGTCAGGAGTCGGATTACTTAGTGGACAATCCAAGCCGCCGTTGTCCGCTCATTTCTAAGGCCCGAGAGGAGTTGGGCTTCGATCCCAAGATAGGGATCGTAGAAGGACTTGATCGGGCTCTATGCTGGTATAGAGAAAATAGCGAAGCCGAAGAAGCGTAATGAAAATTTCTATAGTTGGCATCGGCTATGTCGGATTAGTTTCCGGAGTATGTCTCGCATCAAAGGGGCATGAGATTATTTGTGTCGATGTATCGCAAGAAAAAGTGGACCGGGTTAACAGGGGTGAACCTCCGATATACGAGGAAGGCCTAGGTGAGCTGCTTGCGAAAGTCATTGGCGAGTCATTGACAGCTTCCACTGAGATTCGAAGTTCTGTTCAAAATACAGATTTATCCATTATTGCTGTGGGAACTCCATTTGATGGTGACCAAATTGATTTAACATACATCCGTCAGGTGGCCCGCCAAATAGGCGAATCTCTGAAAGAGAAAAATGGATATCACACCGTGGTGGTTAAAAGCACGGTCGTTCCCGGTACCACCGAGGACGTTGTGCTGCCTCTGTTGGAAGAATATTCCGGCAAAAGAGCTGGAAATGATTTCGGGGTTGGAATGAACCCCGAGTTTCTCAAAGAAGGGGAGGCGATCGCAGATTTTCTGAATCCCGATCGAATTGTGTTGGGTGGAATAGACGATAAGACCCTCCAGCAATTGGAGGAAGTTTACGCTATCTTTCCGGATACCGATAAATTTCGCACCAATCCCCGGACCGCTGAGATGATCAAGTATACCGCCAATGCATTGCTGGCTACATTGATTTCATTTTCAAATGAAATGGGAAATCTCTCTGCTTCCATTGGTGATGTCGATATCGTAGACGTCATGAAAGGAGTCCATTTGGATAAGCGATTCAGCCCTATTCTTGAGGATGCTGGACGTATTTCCCCTTCGTTTTTAACCTACTTGGCTGCTGGCTGTGGTTTCGGTGGCAGTTGCTTCCCCAAAGACGTCAAGGCCTTGGCCCGCTTTGGGAAAGACCACCATCAGACTATGTCTATCTTGGATGCTGTAATCGCCACTAACCATGCACAACCGCAGCGCTTGGTTTCAATTCTGCGAAGTTATTTTCCTAAGTTGGAGGGATTAAAAGTGGCTGTGCTTGGGTTGGCTTTTAAACCCGGTACCGACGATATCCGTGAGTCTGCATCGATTTCTGTCATTCGCGCATTGATAGATGAAAAGGCGTCCGTGACAGCCTTTGATCCAATTGCACAAGAAGAGGCCGAAAAGGAATTGGGCGAGGATGCTATCGCGTATACTGATTCCTTAGCGGAGTGTATCGAAAATGTGGATGCGGTATTGTTATTGACCTCCTGGCCAGAATTTAAGGACTTGCCTAAATTGATAAATGCACTTCCGCAGGCTCCGCTATTAATCGATGGCAGACGTATGTTGTCCAAGGACAGTGTCGAGCGTTATGCAGGGATCGGTTTATCCTGAATCAATAATCTTAAGGAAAATAATAGTGAAAGCAGTTATTCTAGCAGGTGGCATTGGAAGCCGCATAAGTGAGGAAAGTTTATTTAAGCCCAAACCAATGATTGAGATTGGTGATCGACCTATCATTTGGCATATCATGAAGATGTATGCGCATCATGGCATACGGGACTTTATCGTTTGCTGCGGATACAAGGGCTACATGATCAATGAGTACTTTATGAACTTTGTCCTTTCACGCAGTGATGTGACTTTCGATTTGGCGGATCACAGTTTTGAAGTGATCAAAAACAGGGCTGATTCGTGGAAAGTTACATGCATCGATACAGGTCTGAATACGATGACCGGTGGAAGAATCAAACGCGTTAAAGATTTTATTGGAGAGGATACTTTCTGCCTGACTTATGGTGATGGTGTTTCGGATCTCAATTTGACTGAGCTGATCAATTTCCACAAAGCGGAAGGCCGGTTGGCGACCATCACCGCCGTTCAACCACCCGGACGGTGGGGGGCCTTTACGCTGTCTGGTCATGAGAACAAGGTGAATCACTTCCGCGAAAAGCCAGAAGGTGATGGGGCGTGGGTGAATGGAGGATTTTTCGTTCTTGAGGCCTCTGTATTTGATTATATTGAAGGGGATGAAACAACGTGGGAACAAACCCCATTAGAGCAGCTGGCACGATCAGACCAATTGAGCGCATACCGTCACTTCGGATTTTGGCAACCCATGGATACGCTTAGAGACAAAAATTATTTGGAATCTCTGTGGGAGGAGAAAAACGCCCCGTGGAGAGTCTGGTAAACAATGCCAAAAGCGCATTGATCATCGCCTATGGAATTGTCTGAAAAACATCAATTGCGGGAATTACTTTGTGAACTGGGAGTGGCGATTCAGCAGCACGTCATTACCCATCGAGTGGGAGTCAGTTCAGAGCAGCTTTCGCAGGTAAGTGCTGAAACTGAATCTGACACCATCTATTTGATCGATAAGTATAGCGAAGAAGCCTTGTTGGAATGGTTCTCCAAAAACTGGCCAGAGCACCTGCCCGTGGAAGTGGTGGCTGAAGGGTTGGAAGACCATGCCCCAGTTACTTTTCCTGAGAGTACGCCTATCCAGGATACTCGATTTAAACTGATAATTGATCCCATCGACGGCACTCGTGAGATAATGTACGACAAACGCTCGGCATGGGTACTTGCGGGGGTAGCTCCACAGAAATTTGATGAAACCCGGCTCAGTGATATCGAAGCGGCTATGATGACTGAACTCCCCGTCACCAAACAGCGCTTGGCCGATCAGATCAGCGGATTTAGAGGTTGCGGGAGAGCGGGCTTAGTTGCGATCCGTCATGATCTGGAGAGTGGCGGTTCAGAGCCTTTTCCCCTATATCCTTCAGCGGCGAACCGTATCGATCACGGCATTGCAGGCTTGGTTAAGTTTTTTCCAGAGGGTAAGGAGTTGATCTCCAGGTTCGAGTGCGATCTTTGGAAACAGCTCGGCATGTATGGAGAGGCGAAGTCTCCCGTCGTATTCGACGATCAATACATTAGCACGGGTGGTCAGATGTATGAGTTAATGACTGGTCATTATCGATTTTACGGAGACCTGAGACCCGAAGCACTCAGGTCACTTGGACTTGGTCATTCACTGACCTGCCATCCTTACGATGTGGCGGCTGGAATTCTGTTGAAGGAAGCCGGATGTCACTATGAATCACCCTGGGGTGGCGAAGTGGTTGCACCATTGGATACAGTGACGCCTGTCTCCTGGGTCTGTTATGCGAATAGCGATCTGGCAGAACTGATTCGACCTGTTCTCTTGTTTAAAATGAAGGAATACTTTTCATCCGCTCAATAATACCACTTTTCACCAAGAATGCCACGGTCGCATTCTTGGTGAAAAGTGGTATAAAAAGGCCCCTGAATTTCAGAGGCCTTTTCGTTAGGTTTATAAAAATTGGCTACCGTAATTCTTCGCCGGTAACAGCGTTCACGAGCCGGAAGTTTTCCATGTGATAGGATACATCTGCTCGGAATGAGAGGTTCACGTCATACAGCCTTTCAATATCGACTAAGAGTGATTCGTCCTCGCTGCGCAGACGTTCCAACACCGTGGGGTTCAGCATCACCCGAATGGTAAGTGAACTGTCTTCGTCGTTTTCGGAAGCTTTAGGTTTCAGGCGGCGAAGTACGGATGTGATCTGTCTTTGGATTTCCACGCTAATGGTTCGAGGAGATTTTACAATGCCTCGGCCGTTGCAGTAGGGACAACCCGTGTAAAGCCCCGTGGATATACTGACATCCTGGCGTTGGCGAGTCATCTGCATAATGCCGAGTTGAGAAATCGGCAGGATGTGGTTCTTCGCCTTGTCATCCTCCATTTCTCTTCGCATGCGATTGAAAACCGACTGACGGTCGCGGCGGTTTTTCATATCGATAAAGTCGATTATTATAAGACCACCTATATTTCTCAGGCGGATCTGGCGGGCGACTTCAGAGGCAGATTCCAAATTTACCTGCAGGATATAATCCTTTTCTTTGCCGGTCTTGTTGCGGTGAGAACCCGTGTTCACATCCACAGCTACCAGAGCTTCTGTTTCTTCGATGACAATCTCGCCACCGGATGGCAATGGAACCCGCCGTTGGAAGGTTTGTTCGATTTGCCGCTCGATATTGAAGCGTTCGTAAATCGGGATCGAATCTTTGAATAAGTTAATTTTTCCGAGGGATCGTTTGGAAATCTGCGAAATGGCCGTTCGCATCCTTTCCCAGTCCTTCGAATTATCGATTAATACACGGTCCACCTCTTCGGTAAGAAAATCGCGGACTGTGCGTTCAATAATATCTGGTTCACGGTAGAGGCAGACCGCTCCTTTTTCCTCATCTATTTGCTTTTCCATGGCTGACCAGGTTTTTAGCAAGATGTGGAGGTCGCGGATAAAATAGCGCAGTTTTTTCCCTTCGCCGGCAGTGCGGATGATGATTCCCATGCCGTCAGGAATCGTAAGGGACTTAATTACCTTTCTCAGGCGCGCGCGTTCTTTATTGTCCTCGATCTTACGGGATATGCCGCATTGATCATTGAAGGGCATGAGAACCAGGTATCTGCCGGGTAAGGCGATATTGGTGGTAGTGCGCGGGCCTTTCGTGCCGATTTGACCTTTGGTGATCTGAACCACGATGTCGGTGCCTATCGGGTACAGTTTGGGGATATCGCGAAGATCGATCTTCTTTTTTTTCTTGTTGGGGTCCTTGGTATTACGACGGACGATTTCGATGCTCGAATCGTTGGCTGCCGGCACAATATCCCAATAGTGTAAGAAGGCGTTTTTGGGTTGGCCGATATCGACAAACGCTGCTTTCAGGCCCGGTTCAAGATTCTGAATCTTGCCTTTGAACACTCCGCCGACCAGACGATCTTCGCCTACGCGTTCGACTTCGAATCGCTCGATGACTCCGTCTTCTAAAACAGCTACCCTGGTTTCAAGGGGTTCTGAATTAATGATGATCTCCCGGAAGGTGGGATTCTGCTTTTTTATAGCGTTAATGACCCGGCTGATGATGGGACGTGATTTTTTAGCCCGTTTCCCAGCCTGCTGTTTTATTTGGTCAGAATGGAGTGGCTCCGGCACGGTTTCCACCGGCGGTTCTCTCAAATTCTGGTCTAATTCGGCTTCCGAAAATTTCGTACTTTTTTTGGATGGTTGTTCGCTCATGATTTTTATTTTGCCTTTCAGATGAGGCTGGCTTCATCGGCGGCTGTGCTGAGCAAAACATCTTTAAGTCACTAGTGTTGAACGGATTCATATGCTAAAAAGCTTTCCGGTGACGGTAAACAGATTGAACGATGCCTTGCAGGATGCAGCAGCTCAGGAGGAAGGAGCCTCCATAACTTAAGAAGGGTAGAGGCAGTCCTGTTATCGGCATCATTCCAATAGTCATCCCAATGTTGATAAAGGTATGAATGGTAAAAATCATCGTCACGCCTACGGCGAGAAGCATACCAAATCGGTCTCTTGCTTTGCTGGCGATTCGCACGCCATTCAGCAATAGGATACCAGAGAGGCTGAGAACAGTTATACTGCCTAAAAACCCTTTTTCCTCCGCGAGAACGGAGAATATAAAGTCATTGTGCGCTACGGAGCGCGGTAAATACCCCAATTTTGCTTGGGTGCCTTCTGTCCAGCCCTTGCCGGTCAAGCCCCCGGAACCTACCGAAATCAACGATTGGTTCAGGTTCCAGCCGATCCCTCTGGGGTCTACCTTGTCCGGCATCAGAAAATTCAAGATCCGGTTACGCTGATAGTCCTTGAGGTAAGGGAGGTAAGAGTGTTCTTCGAAAGCACCCAGGTTACTGGTTGGAGTGTAGTTTTTGGATTCTAAATAACTATTGTAGCGGTACACATCCCACATGATAACTCCTAGCCCAATTACGCACGCCAAGAACACGGTTGTGAAGAACCGCATCGATAAATTGGAAACGTATAACAGGCCGAGTACCATAGGGATAAGAACCAGTGAAGTTCCCAGATCCGGTTGAAGAAGAATCAAGATCATGGGAATGAGCACCACCAAGGCAACTTTTGCCAGAACGGTCAAGGATTCCTTTATTTTGCCAATTTCTGAACGGGCCAGGATGCTTGATACAATTACCATGACTGAGATTTTTACCACTTCGGAGGGTTGAAAATTAAAGAACCCGAAGTAGATCCAGCGCCTGGCCCCATCTCTTTCTATTCCGAAAAAATATACAAACACCAGCAGTCCCAATGTCAGCAGATACAGCCAGTGGCCGTATTTCATAAAGATATCGTAATCCACGAAAGACACGACCAAGTAGACCGTGGTCCCCACGAAAATCCACACGATTTGCATCTTCCATTGGGAAAGTGGTGAATTCAATTGCGCACTGTAGATAAAGAACACCCCACCCACCGCAAGCAACAGAATACATAGCGGATTGATCCAGTCCCACCGGGGGTGATCATCTCGATTTAACCCCGAGGTTACAGCGGCGCCAGCGCGCCTGCTGGGTTTTAAAAAGGACTGAAGGATGTCGGTGATCAAGGAAGTCAGAATTGGGTCAAATCAAGTGATTGGCTGCGATGGAATCCTCCCAGGTAGGCGGATTGTTGCTGAAGACGGGAGAAACTAGCAGGTTCAGTTTTTGTTTTAACAGTAATAATCGTCCGTTTGGAACTCTAAAATCTCGGTTTTCAATTGACCTAAATCTTTGATAGGACTGGTAATTAGGCTCTTTGAACTTGAATTTGAATACGAACTATGGACCCGAACACATTACTTTTGGGTGTACTGGGTGTTGCTTTAGGATTTTTGGCAGTTTGGATTTGCGCCGTCCGTTATCGAGCGAAAGCGAAATCTGAGGCTGACGGCATCATTGAACTCGCACGCAAGGAGGCGTCGGTCGATCGCAGACAGCAATTGGCTGAAGCTGAATTGGAAATTAAGAAACAGCGGCAAGACTTGGAGCAAGAAACGCTGCGGTTGAAAGCCGAATTATCGGATCGGCAAAAAGCGCTTGAGGATTTGGAAGTATCTACTCGGCAGACCAGTAGCGAAATAGAAGAAAGAAAGGATAAATTATCCAAACAGGAAGCCGCATTGGAGGAGCTGGAAACATCCCTGCAACAG
>JAPUIL010000215.1 GCA_027297085.1 Verrucomicrobiota bacterium
CGAGAATCCCGCAGTTGCTTTTCAATTTCCTGTTCAGAAAGATTTCTTACTTCTTTGGCATTCATTGTAATAGTTCCTACTCAACGGTCTCGCGGGCCACAAAACGGCATTTAAACGGCAGCTTCGCATCGGCGAGACTCAGTCCGGAACGTGCAAGATTGAGGTTAACGCCGCCCACTTCGAACAACATCGTGCCTGGCTTGATGACGGCGACCCAATGGTCAACGGCACCTTTACCTTTACCCATCCGCACTTCCAGCGGTTTCTTGGTAATGGGTTTTTGTGGGAAAACGCGAATCCACACTTTACCCTTTCTTTTTAAATGACGGGTTACAGCAACACGAGCAGCCTCAATCTGGTTGGAAGTCATCGCGCCTCGTTCAAGGGATTGAATTCCATAATCTCCAAAGGCGAGGGAATTTCCGCGCTGGGCGATTCCTTTCACGCGGCCTTTGTGCTGCTTGCGGTATTTGGTTCTGGATGGAAGTAAAGGCATGTTTCAAGTTCTCCTTATCGCTGCGATTGTTCTTCGTTTTCTTTCAACACCCAGCATTTCACGCCGATAATTCCGTATACGGTCCTGGCTTCGGCAAATCCGTAGTCAATGTCCTCACGCAAAGTATGTAGAGGAACACGACCTTTCTTGACCATTTCAGCACGGGCGATGTCCGCACCACCTAATCGTCCTGCTACGCGGATCTTAATTCCTTGTGCACCCAGACTATCGGCAATTTGCACCGCCTTTTTCATTGCTCGACGGAACGAAATACGACGCTCCAATTGCAGGGCAACATTCTCCGCTACCAATTGCGCTTCCAACTCAGGCTTTTTGATTTCCTGGATGTCTAGCATCACTTCACGGTTAACAAGCTTGTTTAGCTGAGCTTTCAGTTTTTCCAGCTCCTGTCCTTTGCGGCCAATCACAATACCCGGGCGGGCAGTGTAAATCTTAACCCGGATTCGGTTGGAGGCACGCTCGATAAAGATGCGGGGCACAGATGCATACCTCAGCCTGTCCGTAAGAATCTTCCGGATACGGTAATCCTCTTCGAGACACTTGCTGAAGTTTTTCTTGTCGGCATACCAGCGTGATTCCCAATTGCGGCGAAGAGCTAGGCGAAATCCAATTGGATGTGTTTTTTGTCCCATGGTGCGTGTGTAACTAAATTATTGGTTGTCCGAAAGGATGATGCGGATATGGCTTGTCCGTTTCTTAAACGGTTTGGCTGAACCCCGGGCCCCGGCACGGAACCGCTTCAAGGACGGTCCTTCTTCGATAACAGCTTTGCTGATGATCAGGTCATCACCGGACAGGTTGTTGTTGTTCTCGGCATTCGCCACGGCTGAATGCAGCGTTTTCGCCACAAGCCGGGCTGACTTGCGCGGAATAAACTTCAAAAGTTGTTGAGCTTCGGAGACGCGGCGACCTTGAATTTCACGGGTTATTTCGCGAGCTTTCTTTGGCGATACGCGCACATATTTGGTGAGTGCCTGGACTTCCATGATTTCTATCTATTAAAGAGTTCTAACTTTGGGTGTGGCCCTGTCTCCAACGCTGAGGGATTCGTTCGGGCTGATCTGGGTAATGAGTGCAGCTGAACAGTTGCTTTCGGAGCGGGTAACGAGTAACTCGCCAATTTTCCGGCCATCGCGAAAGACGGATAACAACATTCCCCGCTCGATACCTTGCTGGAGTCCACCGCTTATGGCAACGATGTCTGCCAGCTCGCCTGCTTCGATAGCTTCGATGAGCAACCGCTCCTGCTTGTCCTGATTCTGTGAATACAGACCAGTAGCGCCCATTCCGAAAACCAGAGTAGCTACCAAAATGGATTGTATCCAAGGAACCAGTTTCATGCGTAAATTATTATTTGGTGTGAGAACCGTGTCCCTTGAAGTTCCGAGTGGGTGAAAATTCGCCCAGCTTGTGACCTACCATATTTTCGGTGACGTAGACGGGCAGGAACGACTTGCCGTTGTGCACGTTAATCGTGAGACCGACAAAGTCGGGAGTGATGGTGGAACGACGAGACCAGGTGCTCAGGGGTTTGCGAGAGTCCATCTTTTGAGCCTCCTCAACCTTATCCATCAACTTGGGATCTACGAAAAAACCTTTTTTGAGTGAACGAGCCATATGAATTAGCGCTTAAACTTTTTGCCGTTACGGTTAACCAGAATAAATTTGTTGGACGTCTTGGATTTACGACGGGTCGGGAAACCCTTCGATAATTGGCCCCAAGGCGAGGTCGGATGTCCCCCACCGGATGTGCGCCCCTCACCACCACCCATTGGGTGATCGACAGGGTTCATTGCAACACCACGAACACGTGGACGTTTACCCAACCAACGAGAACGACCGGCTTTACCAATGGTACGACTCTGGTGCTGGCTGTTACCTACTTCGCCGATGGTTGCACGGCACTTCAGGTTAATCAGACGAATTTCACCACTGGGCATTTTGATAGTGGCGTAACCCCCATCGAGACCCATTAACTGAGCCGCGGTACCTGCAGAACGGGCAATTTGCCCACCTTTGCCAGGTATCAGCTCAATATTATGAATCTTGGTAGAGGGCGGTATGTTTGAAAGTAACAGAGAGTTTCCAGGATGGATCTCACGTGAAGTCTCGGATGACACAATGGTATCGCCTTCGCCCAACCCACGAGGAGCCACGATGTAGCGTTTCTCACCGTCGGCGTAAGCCAATAACGCAATATTGGCGGAACGGTTAGGATCATACTGGATATTTTGGATCTTGGCCGGGATATCCAGTTTTTCTCTACGGAAATCAATGATACGGATGTGCCGTTTGTGCCCTCCCCCACGACGGCGGGAAGTGATACGGCCATAAGCATTGCGACCACCAGACTTGCTCTTGGCAACCGTGAGGCGACGCTCAGGACGGTCCTTGGACAACTCCTGCTTGTTTTGCTTATAAAACCTCTGACTGGGTGTTACGGGTTTCTTTTCTACGAGTGGCATTTTGAAATTACGATGAGTGTTAAACGATTTCGATGGTGTCGCCGTCCTTTAAAGAAACGATAGCCTTCTTGGTAGAGGCCTTCTGGCCAAATTTACCACGGTGGCGGCGATCACTCTTACGTTTGCCTTTGCGGTTGAGAATATTTACGCGGGTCACCGACACATTAAAGGTCTTCTCGACTGCGTGTTTAACAGAAATGCGGTCTGCACTCGGGTAGACTTCGAAGGTATACTGTCCCAGATTGGAGGACAAGATGTTCGATTTCTCCGTGATGCTGAATGCTTTCAATACTTGATCTGCTGGTTTCATGAATGGTCGGCCTCCATCCGTTGCATAAGGGTGGCGATTCCCGCTTTAGTAATAACGATCGTGCCATATCGCGAAAGTTGCAGCGTGTTAAGGTAAGCCGCTTCTTCGAGATCTACAGCTGAGATGTTTCGGGCAGCCAGAATAACCGGATCCTGAAATTCCCCATCGACGATCAGGATGGACCCGCGCTCAGGAACGATTTGCTTGAGAACGGATACAAAGAGCTTGGTTTTGGGCTCAGCAACTTTGAATTCATCGATTACAACCAGAGAACCGTCTTCTACACGATCGAACAGGGCACGTTGAAATGCTAACGCTTTAACCTTCTTGTTTACCTTCTTCGAATAATCCCGTGGTTTCGGTCCCATGGCAACACCCCCACCAGTCAAGATTGGTGAACGACGGCTGCCTTGACGGGCCATGCCGGTACCTTTTTGACGAAAGGGTTTTCTACCACCGCCACGTACTTCGGCGCGGGTCTTGGTGCTTGCGGTTCCATAGCGGTTGTTCGCCCGGATCGCGGTTACAACTTCCTTGATAGCCTGCAGGCCTCTGATTCCTTCGAAGGTGGGAACGGCAAATTCTTTTTTACCGCTGGAAGATCCGTCTGATTTAAAAGTCTTCAGTTTCATGGTATTCTGCTCCTGTTAGGCTTTTACGCGGGTTTTCTTGGCGGTGCGGATGAGAACCTGAGATCCATTGAATCCAGGGGTGCTTCCCTTGATCAGGATGAGGTTCTTATCTTCGTAAACTTTAACCACCTTGAGGTTTTGAACCGTACGGCGCTTGTCGCCCATGTGGCCAGGCATGATTTGTCCTTTAAAAACGTGACCAGGATCCTGACAAAGTCCGATGGAACCTATACGACGGTGATGCATGGAACCGTGGGAAGCAGGTCCGCCCTTGGTGTTCCAGCGTTTAACAACCCCTTGGAATCCGCGGCCTTTAGTGACACCTACCACGTCAACGGTAGATCCTTCTTCAAATCCGGAAACAGTGAGCGTGTCACCAACTGCATGTTCAGGCTCTTCCTTGCAACGAACTTCCCTTAGTTGGGATAACCCTTCTACAGAAGCTTTGGCTAGGTGGCCATTCTGGCCAGCCGTCATGTTCTTGGCTTTTTTGCGGACGTAACCGATCTGGATGGCATTGTAGCCGTCGGATTCTTCGGTCTTAATCTGCGTTACCGGACAAGGTCCGGCTTCGATTACGGTGACGGGGACCAGACGATTTTCAGCGTCATAGACCTGTGTCATCCCAATTTTTTTACCAATGAGTGTATATAACATATTTCTAAGCGGTAGGCGAAGCCGAAGCTCCTTTTACATAGACCTACTTTAGAGGTTAATATGGAAAATTGATTAGTTCTGTTCGGTGACCAAAAATTTAAACGTTAATAGAAATATCCACCCCGGATGGGAGATTCAGTTTCTTCAGTTCGTCCACGGTTTGCGCAGTCGGCTCGATAATGTCGATCAGGCGCTTGTGCGTACGGATTTCAAATTGCTCCATAGATTTTTTATTCACGTGTGGAGAACGATTCACAGAGAATTTTTCGATGTGAACGGGCAAGGGTACCGGGCCGGAAACTCGCGCTCCTGAGCGCTTGGCAGTCTCCACAATATCCTGTGCGGAAGAATCGATTACCCGGTAATCGAATCCTTTAAGTCTGATGCGTATTTTTTGAGTGGCCATGTTAATTAAAATTTAGTGCGTGCAGGTTCGCGGAAGCTAGTTTGTGTGATAGACCCTAGGAGGCTGGCAGGTACTTCTTCGAAGTGAGAGGGCTCCATGGAGTAATTTGCCCGGCCTTTGGAAAGCGAACGAACATCCGTTGCATATCCAAACATCGCCTCTAATGGTACCTTGGCCGTAATAATGCAAGCATTGGTTTTCGTTTCCATGTTTTGGATGCGGCCACGACGCCGATTCAAATCTCCCATCACATCTCCCTGATACTCTTCAGGTGTGGTGACTTCGACTTTCATGACAGGCTCCAAAAGTATGGGTCCGGCATTTTTCATGGCATCCCGAAAAGCGAAAATGCCGGCCATTTTAAAGGCCATTTCGGATGAATCAACCTCATGGAAAGATCCATCGACAATGCGAACCTTAAAATCAATCACTGGGTACCCGGCAACCACCCCATTCTTGGCGGCTTCATAGATGCCATCGATAGTAGGTTTAATAAATTCCTTGGGAATAACGCCTCCTACAATCTCGGAAACCACTTCAATGCCTTCGCCTGGTTTCATCGGCTCGATCTTGATAGTAGCCTGACCGTATTGGCCGCGACCACCAGATTGACGAACAAATTTACCTTCGCCGCTCGACGCGTTAGCGATGGTTTCTCGGTAGGCGATCTGGGGCTTGCCAGCCCTCGCTTGCACTTTAAATTCCCTGAAAAGCCGGTCGCGAATAATTTCAAGGTGTAGCTCACCCATTCCGGCGATCAAAGTCTGACCGGTTTCTTCGTTGCTGGTAACCTGGAAGGTTGGGTCTTCATCAGAGAGACGGCTCAAGGCCTGAGACATTTTCTCCCGATCGGCCTGGGTATTTGGCTCGATCGACATCGAGATAACCGGCTCCGGAAAAGTGGGAGGCTCAAGAGCCACGTCCAGTACCTTGTCGCACAGGGTGTCGCCGGTAGTCACATTCCTGACCCCGATGAGGGCGCAAATGTCTCCTGAAAATGAGACCTCAATGTCTTCGCGAGCATCGGCCTTCATAATCATAAGTCGGCTGACCCGTTCCATTTTGCGAGTGCGGGGATTGTACACCTGGGAGCCTTTTACGAGTTTTCCGGAGTAAACTCGACAGAAGACGAGTTTTCCAACGAAGGGATCGGTCCAGAGCTTAAAGACCAACCCGGCAAACTTGCCGTGATCGTCCGGGCCCAGCTCCACGACTTCTTCCATGGAATTCATTCCCTCCATGGGCGGAAGATCGAGTGGAGAAGGCAGGTAGTTAACTACCGCGTCCAGCAAACGTTGAACGCCTTTGTTTTTAAATGCAGATCCGGGGATGACCCCGACAAAATTGATTGAGTTGGTCGCCTTGCGGATAGCAATCTTTAGCTCTGTCTCACTGATCTCCTCACCTTCCAGAAATTTGCCGGCAATGACATCGTCGTGATCGGAAAGAGCCTCCACCAGGGATTCACGGTAAAACTGTGCTTGTTCAAGGCGGTCAGCGGGAATCTCCTTCACGTCGAACTTCACTCCCAATGGATCGGACTCATCAAAGAAAACAGCTTTCATCGCAACGATGTCGATCATCCCTGCAAAATCCTCTTCAGCTCCGATTGGAAGGTAAAGTGGGTGAGCATTCGCAGCCAGCTTGGTCCGCATTTCTTCAATCGCGCCAAAGAAATCGGCCCCGGTTCGATCCATCTTATTGACGAACGCGATACGGGGCACGCGGTATTTGTCAGCTTGGCGCCAAACGGTTTCGGATTGCGATTGAACACCTCCGACAGCGCAGAATATTGCCACAGCGCCATCAAGCACTCGAAGGGAACGTTCAACTTCTGCGGTGAAGTCAACATGCCCTGGAGTATCAATAATATTTACGCGGTGTTCCTGACCGGCAAAGGGTCCCGTTTTAGTGGTCCATGCACAAGAGACGGCAGCAGAAGTGATAGTAATACCACGCTCGCGTTCCTGGGCCATCCAATCGGTCACGGCTGTGCCTTCATGAACTTCCCCAATCTTATGAACCACACCGGTATAATAAAGTATGCGCTCGGTGGTGGTAGTCTTCCCTGCATCGATATGGGCGGCGATGCCGATATTCCGCGTATACTCCATTGGGTACTCGCGCTTAGGCGAATTCAAAGGAGATATGCCGGAAAAGCCCATAGCAAATCTTTACCAGCGAAGGTGCGCGAACGCACGATTAGCCTGAGCCATGCGGTGGGTATCTTCGCGTTTCTTAACCACCACTCCGGTGTTATTATACGCATCCACGATCTCAAGAGCCAATGCTTCTGTGAAGGTGATTCCGCGCCGGCTATGGGCAGCGGCTATCAGCCAACGAAACGCCAGACTCTGCTGACGCTCAAATGCAACTTCTACCGGTACTTGATAGGTAGCACCTCCCACACGACGGCTTTTCACTTCCAGCCGGGGACGGATATTTTCCAGGGCTCCCAAAATCAGGTCGATGGGATCTCCCTTTTCTAGTTTTTCCGCTACCTGTTCGAAAGCACCATAAACGATCTTCTGCGCAATGGATTTCTTTCCACAACGCATAACCATGTTGATCAGATTGCTGACCAAAGTGCTATTGTAACGGGGATCGGGTACTGGAACCCGTTTTTCTGCTCTGCGACGACGAGACATAATTTGAAAATTATTGTTTTGGACGTTTTACACCGTATTTCGAACGACTGCGGCGGCGTTTCTCTACACCCATACAGTCCAAAGTACCACGCACGATGTGGTAACGCACACCCGGCAGATCTTTCACACGGCCGCCCCTAACCAAAACCACCGAGTGCTCCTGCAGGTTATGGCCGACACCACCAATGTAGGCGGTCACTTCCACCCCGTTGGTCAAGCGGACCCTGGCTATCTTGCGAAGGGCCGAGTTTGGCTTTTTCGGGGTCATTGTCCGGACCTGTATACACACACCCCGCCGCTGCGGACAACCTGGACCCCACTTCACCCGATTGCGCAACGAGTTCTGGACCCAATGCAACGCCGGCGCTTTGGTCTTTTTCTTGACCTGCTGGCGTCCTTTCCTAACTAATTGACTTACTGTAGGCATAGAAAATCCCCGCCGTATAATTGGACAGCAGCTAAAAA
>JAPUIL010000216.1 GCA_027297085.1 Verrucomicrobiota bacterium
AAAGTGGGGGGAGGGGCGCCAGCCCACCGTGCCGATTAAGTCGGTTCGCTTACCGGTAAAGAAATCGCCGGTTTCCGCCAGCAGGGAAGCGCTCAGGGGTCGTGTATCGGATGAAGCAACCTGCCCCTGGATCCTGGAAAAACTATAGGTGCCGCGGGGGATAACGACGCCATCGACGATTTCGAAGGAGTCAAAAAGCCGCTCCTTCAAAAAAAGGGGAGCGATAAACAGTTCGTCCCGTATAGGGGTCCGGATGTTTAGGCCAGGACCTTGCAACACCTGGTCGATAAGTTGACCGTCTATTCTCGTGCGGCGTTTAGCCATAACATCGAGGCTGATTGACTCCAGTCCGTCAGGGTGCCAGGTCCGCACCAATCGTCCTTCGTATTGCCGGGTGCCGGTTTCCTCCACAAAACCAAGGGCAGGATTGAAGTTCTGTTCGATCTGCTCCGCTTTGACGCCCATGTCCCATTCGTCATTCGGATAATCGACCGAAGCACCGTATGCGAGGTCGTCACCCGAGAGTCCCGAAGTAAAGGATTTCATGACGTAAAAATTGCTCTCCACGATCTGCCCGCTGCCCTGGAAATCTGAATTCTTGTAATTAAAGTCATAGCCGATGAGGGAGTTGTTCCCATTGGTACTCGGATCTCCATGCGTTACAATAATCCCGATTTCGGATTCGCCGAATATGTTCACGGAGGCTCGACCGACGGTCAGGTTTTTCGACTCAAGGTTTTCGAATTCGTCCACCTGGACATTGAGCACACCAAAATTAAGGTTGCCGACCCGTCCGGTGATCTTGCCTCCGGCGATAATGTCCAGGGGTTCCCGGTTTGGCGTCAATCCGATGCGCCGGGAATTGAATGGGAGTGGGGATCTGCTTAGCTTGCCGAAACTGAAAATGTTGGCGTCCTGGAGGAAGAAGTCCCTCCTTTCTTCAAAGAAGAGGGGAAACCGGGTGAGGTTGACCCGACGATCGTCCACCTCGGTTTCAGCGAAATCGGTGTTGACGGAAAGCGCAAGAGTTACCGCCGGAGTGACCTTGTAGAAAATGTCCAGTCCCGGTTGGATTTCAAACGTATCCGTTCCCGATGAGTGGTCTTTGTCATAATCAGCTTTCAGATACGGTACGATATCGATTCCCCGTCCCTGGCTGAACTCCCGGATATGGGTAATAACTCCGGCATCACTCATGTCGGTAACACTTTTGTTGCGTTTTGTGCCGGACCATCGCACGCGCTCCCCTTTTCGCTCGATATCCCGCTCGACGTTAAAGCCCCAGGTACTCTCGCGAGGATTGAAAGTCAGGGTTTTGGCGGGGATCGCGATTTCGGCCACCCACCCCAAAGAATCGATAGATGATTTCCCATACCAGATTCCGTCCCATTCGGGTTGATACCCACCGCGTCCGACGCCCGGTGTAACCAGCCCGTCCTGGCGGGATCCGAGAGCGTTTATGGCGAAGTAGTAACCCCCTCTCAAGTTGTGAAACGTGTCGATGGTGAAGCGGACCCGGTCCTCGGACCTCAGGCTGATATCGCGCTGCATCTCCTTGGCAATTATCTTGTCCGGTTCAGAGTCGTAAGCGCGAATACCGATATATAAAAAATCTGCGTCCTGAAGCAACCGGACTTCCGTATTCTCGGATGGTAACGCTCCCTCGTGGGGTCTCACCTGGGTGAAATTCGAGAAAACCGCAGCCTCAGTCCAAACCGCTTCGTCCAGCTTTCCATCGATTATCGGCGGTTCCGAGATCTGAACCATGCGGACAGAATAGGATTCAGAAACGGTTTCCGGGACTTGGCCGGTTTCCGCCCTTAGGCTGGTAGTAGAAAGAATGGGATCCGAAACCACTATCAAAACGAGGACGATCAAAACCAACACTCGCTGCACGGCTTTCCTTGTTGGTGGCAAGCTTGAAAATAAATCTACGTGATGCGGAGTGTTGCCCAAGTGAGCTCTATTTCTGGACAGACTTTTTTGAATTGTCCAGAAGCTAACCAACTCCAGAACAATAACCCTTTTAGATTCCGCTCATACCACTCTGATCTTAAATCTTACCTCCGAACCGTTGTTACTCTGATGAAACTTCATTGTTCAGTCCGGAATAAAAGCCCGTGGGGGGCTGATATGAATTTGCTTTTTAGCGGCGTAGCCCTTCGACCCAGTTCAGGGCAGGACGCCGAGGTGGGGGTTGTCCGTCGGAGCCGGACTTTAGCAACCGCAGACGGCAACTTCAGTAAAAAAAAGCAATCGACACCCGTTGTCCTTGATTATCTTGCCGGATTCTCATACCAGATGACACCCAGCTCTTTGCCTTCGAATCCTCAGGCAAGGTAGGGGCCCTTTTCTTCAACGGTAACTACGTCCAAGTCGCCGTCCCCATCCAGGTCGGTTAATTGAATCAGGTCATTGATATAACCTTCCGGGCCACTGATTGAGGTCGGCGACCATTTCGCCTCGGTCGGGCTTTGGTCATAAGACATCCAGTAGGTGCCGATTTTGCCGTTGATGGCATGTTCGCAGGAAACAGCGATGTCCAATTGACCGTCCAAGTTTATATCGCCTACCTTGACCGCTTTCCCACCGCCACCGTAGGGAGGAATTTCAATATTATAGGTTTCCCATACCAGGGGAGATTGTGACACTCGTCGGTGAAATTGTATAGGGCCGCCTTTTACTGAATTGAGAATATCCTCCAGTCCGTCGCCATCCAAGTCGGCCACGGTGTTGTGCATGGCTTCGTATTCGTTACGCGGCCCGATGCGGTGCTCGCTCCAGATGGACATTGCGTTTTCGGCGCCAGGATTTTCGAGCCATAATACCCCACGATTCGACCCGCGACGTTCGGTTGCTACTATATCCAGGTCACCGTCTTTATCAATGTCGCTGGGGCTCAAGGTCATTGTCCAACGAGTGGGTAATAATGGATGTACTTTCCAGCTATCAAGGTCTCGCGGGTTCTCAGGAGATTCGAACCAGCTGATGTAGCCGTTTTTGCATCCAGCCACCAAATCAATGCCGTATTTATTGTCCACTTGCATGGCGATTCCATACATCCAACCACCGTGCCCGGAAGCGACTGAGAATTCTTCAGTTTCCCAGGCTGTTGGATCGAGTAGTCGATTCTTATCCTTGGGTGACCAGTGTACAAAGATGGCTTTTGTATTCCTCTCACAATTACTTACGACGTCGATGAATCCATCTCCATCAAGGTCTACAACAAACGAGTCCTCCGGATCGCCCACTTGCCCAACTGTAACCATGGGCCATGGCTTGCGCATGTCTGTTTCGCCAGGATGAATGTATACTCGAATCTCACCTCCTTGCTCCCAGGGGGTAGTAATGTCTAGTAATCCGTCTCCATTGATATCCGCAAATCGAGTTCCGTCTGCTCCCTGTGAAGTGTCGTCGATGGTGTGGCGCTTCCATTCACCGTTTGGCCAGGTTACATCTGAGCTTTGTTTGTTCCCGCAACCATAGAATCCCGCCGTGACCAGAAAAACGAATCCAAGTTGAACAAAACGTAACATGATATCTCAGTAGTTAGGGTTCTTTCTCTCAAGATCTACTCGGTGTGTAATGGATGGCACCAAGGGGTGCGCGATAGAGTAGGCCGCGTCTTTTAAAAATTGGCGACGATGGATCATTGGAGAATTTCTAAGGGTTTATGAAGAAAAAAGAGTCTCAGTTTTGCCTATGTTGCTATAATAACCAACCCCAAACGTTCGGTGTCTCTTCTTCGGTTTTATTCTCCGTTGCCTCCTTTTGAATAGAGAATAGAACTCAGAACAGAAGCAAAGAGAGAGGACTCTTTGCTCGTTTCTCTATGCTTACCGTACCCCATCTTCGAAGCCGGCCTTTCCTGCAAGACGGAGACTCAGTAGGTCGAGGACTTCTGAAACATTACTATACCAACCCATTTTGGAGAACTCCCTGAACGCTTGTTCATTGAAGCCCTTGGGAGTAGCATGTTCGCTTGCTACTGTGCTGAAATCCTTCTCGGTGGAACCTCTTGGGGTACGTCCCAAAGCATCGAATAGAGCTCCTACGAAATCAAAGGCCTTGGATTCATCGATACCATTGGTGGTGAGCCATTCGACGCATTGATTCAAGAGACCAAAGTAGGGTGCCATCAAGCCCGTGACCGCGCACAAGGTTTCGAGTTGATCCTCTTGCTCAACTTGGACGAGCGATCCCATTTCCTGAAACAGTTCGGCGATTTCCTGTGACGGGGGTGACAGGATGATGGGCCCTTCGTGACGAGCGATGGCGGGCAGGGGTATCATGCGCACGATGTGTTTGCTTGGCTCAATGAGCACCTCAAGCTGCTTGATCGAGGTGCCCGAAATAAAACTAACGACTCGCTGTTCCGCTGCAAAGGAAAGCTCCTTGAGAACCTCGTCCACGATTTGTGGCCGGACGGCGAGGAACACCATGTCACTACCTGTAACGACTGCTTGATTGTCACTGGCGATTTCCACATTCAAAAACCTCTCAGCCAACTGTTCTGCTCGCTGTTTATTACGAGGCGAAAGAATAATTTTCGTTGGCGGGTCAGCCTTATTACAAAGACCGATCACTACCGCTTCAGCGATAGCTCCGGTACCGATGATTCCAATCGTCTTACTCATATTATCTGGAGGATGGGGATAGAAGATGCACAGCTTTGACTTTGTTGTTTAATGAGCCAATCCCAAACATTGGGTGACTCGTCTTCTGTTATAGCGAGGCAGTAACATAGTCACTGTGTCCCTCATTTTATCTCGCCGTACCTTTAGGAGCGGAAGCTTATAAAGCGACGTGGGATGAACTGATCCTTTACGGTTCCTTTAATAATGGATGCCTGCATGGTGAGGTGAAGATTTTTTTGTAGGGATTGCCTGAGCAGTTGCTACTAATTGGATGTGGACGAACGAGAACAGAGTTCCCTGTTTCGAGAATGGTACAAGAATCATCTTGGGATCATAGTGAGGATTGCCCGTGCCAATGCCGTGAATCCCCATGATCAAGAGGACTTGATTCAGGAGATCTCAATTCAGATTTGGAATTCCATTCCTCAGTTTAAAGGGAAGTCTAAGGAATCGACCTTTATTTACCGAGTAGCCATTAACACGGCCATCACTCGGAGTCGGAAGGAGATACGTCAGTTGGAGAAAAAACGGAATTTGTCTGAAAATCTTCGGTTTATGAAGGAAACGACCGAACACCCTAACGATAAGCTCGAATGGATTTTTGAGCAGAT
>JAPUIL010000217.1 GCA_027297085.1 Verrucomicrobiota bacterium
ATGATGAAACAGATGGGCGGGAAAAAAATCGGTTCCGAAAAATTCCTGGGTAAACCAACCGATATCTGGGAAATCAAACAAATGGGTACCAAATCCTGGGTTTGGAAAGGCGTTCCCTTAAAAAGCGAATTAAATATGATGGGCATGAATATAAACATTGTGGCGACGAAAATTTCTGAAAACTTTGATAAGAGCAAATTAGAACGTCCGAAAAACATTGATTACAGGGATATAAGTGAAATGATGAAAAGTTTCAAAACAAATTAATTGTCCTCACCCTCCCGGGGTTGGGAACCTTCGGGAGGGTATTCCAGCAAACCATTGCTTTTTATCTGCGAATTTTGTAACATATAACAACAAGCCAGCTAACCATTCACAATTTCCCGATATTCTTTCACATTAGGGGAGGAAAAAATGACAAGCCGTTCATTCAAATCGAGCTTTGTTTATATTTTCTTTTGCAACTTACTACCCTTATTTTTTCTTACCGCTCTTAATGCCCAAACCTACCGCGCCACCCTGCTCACCCATCCAGACGGATTCTTCCTCGCGGTGGCACTCAACAACAACGACCAGATAGCTGGGACCTTATCAAAACCAGATGGTTCATTCCATGCGCTGCTTCGAGAAGAGAACGGCCGATTCATTGAACTTCCCGAATTAGGTGGAAATCGGAGCGCCGCCTTCGGCATGAACGACTTAGGACATGTAGTTGGCTTTACAGTAGATGCCAATGGTTTAAATCATTCAGGGGTATGGAATGGCGGATTCACGGAACTGGGTGTACCCACTGGCGGCAGCGGGGTACCGACACTCGTGGATATCAATAATCAAGGGGTGGCAACAGGGTTTTATTTTGATGGTAACGGGTTCGTTCATGCGGCGGTCTGGGATGCCAACGGCATGGTACAAACTTTGCCAGAACTCCCGGGCGATGAAAGCTATGCTAATGCCATTAACGAGGACGGTCAAATTGTCGGTGCGTCCGCAGTGGATGGAACATCATTCCACGCTACTCTTTGGCAACCGAATGGCGGCATGACCCAATTCAGCCCGCTCAATAAGAATCAAAGTGCGGCGTATCAAATCATCGATCTCGGTACCTTGGGTGGTCCCGTAAGCGAGGCGCTCGATATTAATAACTCAGGCCAGGTAGTTGGCGATGCAGACGCCGATGGTCAAATTTTCCATGCCTTCTTTTGGGAAGATGGTCAGATGACTGACCTCGATCCCAACTATCCATTCAATAGCATTGCTTTAGGCATTAACGATCATGGGGTGGTTGTGGGAAGTTTGCAACTAGCCGCTGGTTCAAATTCTCAGAGGAGGGACTCCAAAGCTATCCGCCGTCCATATGCAGTGAACGCACTATTAAGTGATCCTTTAATTAAACTCAGCTTTGGCTTGGGTGGGGGGTTTACTTTCCGCATCGGCATCGATGACCAAATGAAAGCGATAGATGATTGGACGCCAGAGGGTACTCCTTCAGTATTCAGCGCGCTTTACATAATAGACGAGGGCAATATACTAGCTGAGACTGGGCCTAATATTGACGATGAAAAGGTTAGTTTAACTAAAGACCCTAGCCGCGATGAAACTTTCGCGAATACTTCGTCGCAATCTGAGAATACCGCTGAGCCCGTGAATTTATTTACGGGTGAGCTTTTTTCAAGCGAACCGGTTGACCTTTTCCTTGGCGGTCCCATGCCCCTCTTCTTCCAGCGCTATTATGCCTCTATGCTCATTCAAGATGGCAATATTCAAAGCGCTCTGAGTAACAACTGGCTGCACAATTTTGATTGGCAGCTAACGCGCTTTGGAGAAAATTTTATCGAAGTCCTCACTAATCGCGGACGCCTCATCTTGTTTGAAAAAGTTGACAACACGTGGGAACTGCGAGGACGCCAGGACATACCGTTTCAACTGGTGGAAAGCGGTGCAGAATTCATTCTGGGAGACCCACGCAGCAATCGCTTATTCACATTTGACAGCTCCGGGAAATTGATCAAGATTGAGGACGGCAAAGGCAACGTCCATACCCTGACCTACAACGGCGACCAACTGACTCAGGTCCTCGACGGACTGGGACGAACTCTCACGTTCTCCTATGACGGTAACGACCACCTGATGAGCGTGAGCGATGGCACACGCTCCATCCTGTTCGACTACAGCGGCGACAACCTAATCAGTTTTAGCGACGCCGAGGGAAATGCGACAACTTACAGCTATGACGACGCGCATCCTATACCAGGTTTGTTGACCGCCAAAACCCTGCCCGAAGGCAATGTACCCTTTTCTCAAACCTATGATGATAACGGCAGGGTCATTAGACAAACAGACGCTCAAAACAACACCTTCACCTTTGCCTACAACGAAATGGCCAGCGGAGCAAGCACGAAAGGAAGTGCAATTGCCTTCTCGCAGAACATGATTGAAACCATCATGACCGACCCCCTCGGCAATACCGAATTATTTATTCACAACGAAAAGGCAGAGAACCTTTCTTTCACAGACCAGGTCGGTCAGGTCATTACCCTGGGCTATGACAACAGCGGCCGGCGCAACAGCCTTACCGACCGACTGGGTGCGATCACGACCTACGACTTTCACGGTCCCAGCGGCCGAAGTGCGGCCATCAATAATGCCGATGGCACTACCATGAATTTTGGTTATCTTGCCAGAACAGTCAAGGGTATTCAATTGTATGACCTTACCAGCGTCACCCTTGCCGATGGCACCTCGGAAGTATATGGGTACGATGCCGCGGGGAACCTGACCAGCGTCACCGATCGTGCTGGACATATTACAACCTACACGTACAACAACAGCGGACAGGTTCTGACAGCGAGCAATCCTGAAGGTGGGGTAACGACCATCACCCACAATAACGACGGCAACGTAGCCTCGCTTGAGGACCCTTCTGGCAATAAAACAACGTTTTCATATGACGGTCTCGGAAGGAGAACCGGCATCACCTATCTCGACGGCAGTCAGGAATCCTTTACGTACGATATGCGGGACCTGGTGACCAGTCGCACAGACGAGCGCGGCAACACCACAGCATTTGGTTATGACGCAAACGGCAATCTCACCAGCCGTGCCGACCCGCTGGGTCATACGACCACCTATGCTTACGATGGCATGGAACGACTCATTTCGGAAACCGATCCCCTCGGCCATTCTGCCACCCGAACTTACGATGAGCTGGGTCGATTGCAAAGCTGGACGAACCGCAACAACAATACCTTCGCACTCAACTATGATGTGCGGAGCAGACTGACATCGATGGTCGATCCCAAGGGCAATGCCTGGCAGAGAGCGTTTGATGATGAAGGGATTGTGGTCTCTGTAACTGACCCGCTGGGTGCGACGCGAACGTTTATAACCGACGCTCTGGGTCGGATCAAGGGGAGTACCAGCATGCTTGGCAATGGAGTGAACCTGACGCGAGATGCTGTCACGCGCATTACAAGCGTCCAGGATCCTGCCGGTAACACCACTGGGATCACTTATGAGGCTCGCGGTCTTCCCTCGAGCATCACGCTGCCGGATGGGAGCACCACCACATACATGCACAATGGCCTGGGGCAAATCACGCGCGCCACTGACACAAACGGACATGTATGGCAACGGCAGTACGATAGCCATGGACGCTTAACCTCCCTGACCGATCCATTGGAAAACTCTGCAATACTCACTTATGATGACCGCAACCGGGTCTCGCGCGTGACACTGCCTGGCGGATTGGGAACTGTGGATGTCGGTTATGACGCTGCCGGGAATACCATCAGTCTGCAATACTCCGATGGCAGCTCTTTCAACTTTACCTATGATCCTCTGAATCGTGTTACAACAGCTGACAATGTTTCCTTCACGTATGATCCTAACGGCAGAATCACAGAAAGCAACGGGCTGAGTTGCATCCGCGATGCCGATGGCCGCATCATCAGTATGACTCTGGAATCCGGCAAGGCTGTCACTTATGCCTATGATGGTGGCAACCTTGTGACAGAGATAACCGACTGGCTGGGCGGCGAAATCACGCTGAGCTATGATGCAGCCGGCCGGTTTCAGAGTATTGCCAGACCGAATGGTGTCACCACTGCGTTTACCTACGACACAGAAAACGGTATTACCAGCATTACGGAGGGTGAGCTTTCCAGCATAACATTAAATCGAGACCAGCGCGGATTCACTACTACAGCCGAACGGGACTTACCCCTGCAGCCAGTTTTGGTCCAATCTGTCACGGGATTCGAATATGATGCAGCCTCGCAGATCGAAGGGTACAGCTACGATGCCTTAGGACGGCGCACGAAAGACGACGCGCGCGATTACACCTGGGACCTGGCGTCCCGCCTGACCAGGTATACCGAAGATGGCATTACGGTTGATTTCACTTACGACGGGTTCGGTAGACGGCTCTCGCGTATCGAAAGTGGGACAACACACGAGTATGTCTGGAATGACGCCTTGAGCCTCCCGTCGATCAGCGTCCTGCGTCAGAATGGCGTCGACGTGCGTTACTTCATCCACACTCCCGATGGGATTTTGCTCTACAGCATTGAAGCGAGTGACGATAGCCGCCGCTTCTATCATTTCGACGAAATGGGCAATACGCTCTTTCTTACCGATGACAACGGCGAAGTCATTGCCAGCTATGCGTATTCTCCATTCGGACTCCTGGTCGCCGAAGAAAGCAGTGTGGAGAATATCTTTACCTGGCAAGGGGCGTTAGGCGTTATCCGTGAAGGTGATAGCGACCTTTACGAACTGCGAGCTCGCTACTACGATGGTGTCGACGGCAGTTTCATCTCGCGCGATCCAGTCGCGGGTTTGACGGCCAACAACATCAATCCCTATCGATATGCTTTTGGAAATCCGTTGCAATTCGTAGATCCGACCGGGTTAGAGGGATCCTACGTCCGCGAAACAGAGAATCGGATAGGCAGGCGCATGAGAGACGAGCGCGAAAAAACGCGTAAATGGTTGGAGGATGTGAACAGTCCGGACTACTGGGATCGACAGCGGGAGGAGGCAAAGAGCCTACGCGAAGCAGCCAGACGAGCGCGCAAGCAACGCGAGCGCCGCCCCGATTCTGCTGGCGAATCGAAAGGAGTGGCCCCTGAGCCGTCGTCGCCTCCTCGAGGTCCCGGGGGGCATGTCGGTCTGACGTTAGACGGTTGTCCGGTGTGTAACCCGTCGCCACCACCGCCGGCACCAGTCGATGGCAGGGGAACTGGACCGTCAGTTGTACCATCGGGCGGTGCGGCAGACGGCGGCGCAACACAGCCTCCGCCACCACCACAGGCGCCCGGAAAGCCGCCCAATATCACGCCGCCAAAAGGCACGCAAGCTCCTCCGGTAAATCCTCCGGTGCCGCCCAGGCGGAAGCGCGGAACGGGACAGTACCTACCCGACGCAATCCGCGATTTCTGGGAGTATTTTACCGTCTTTGACGACTATCGATATTAAATAGAGCCTTTAGGTCTTTTTGATATTTTTAATATGGAGGTTTAACATGAAGTTTATCGCGAACTCTCTAATCGCTATTGTGATAGCTATCGCTGGCATTTCCAGATCTACCGCTGGGGAAACCTACGAATACGATGCCCAAGGTCGGCTCACCACGGTTACCTACAGCGACTCCATGAGCATCACCTACACCTACGACAACAACGGCAACATTTTATCCATTGTCGTCGCGACAGATGTTGGCACGGGTGTCGAGGATCAGGAAAATGACCTGCTGCCGAAGGTTTTTGCCCTGGCACAAAATTATCCCAATCCTTTTAATCCCTCCACTCAGATCAAGTATCAATTGCCGGTCGCTGCTCAAGTCAGGCTTACCATCTACAACATGCTGGGTCGAAAGGTACGGACTTTGATTGACGATGAAAAGCCTGCAGGGTTTTACACTATTCAATGGGACGGTGTGAATGACCGTGGCGTGCAAGCGGCATCCGGACTTTACTTTTACCGGATAGCGTCCACAGGCGTTGCCGGACAATCTTTTGTGGTGACAAAAAAAATGCTTTTGCTCAAATAATCTTCATAGGTTTCTACCTAACGTTTGGCCTTTGTGGCGAGGAACT
>JAPUIL010000218.1 GCA_027297085.1 Verrucomicrobiota bacterium
ATCACCTACTTAAGCGTGCTGACCTTGTGTAACGAGGGGGAAGGCAAAACGGACAAAGGCGTTAAAGAGCGAGCCCTTGTCCGGCGCTTCGGAGTCGTAGACCTGGTGCATGTACGGATGTCTTCTATGCGGAACTCGGGAGGCTCTAACGAAGGTCGTTGCACAACGGCCAAGCGGAGGAAGCCGAAAGGTATAATCTTCGTGAAATCGTTAGGGAGTCGGACAAGACCATAGTAGTGAAGATACGTGCGAACAAAGGAGGCAGAATGAAGAACAAGCAAACTAATTTCGCTCCGGCGGAGTACGGGGAGCGAAGGGTCTTGGCTGCGAGGAATACGCCACAGACGGCAGAGGCTATCATACAGCGGATAGAAACACCGCTGTCCGGGCTAGGGCGTGTACGTAAAGCTGCAAGGCGCAAGGAGCGCGTGCAATTTAATAATCTGCTGCATCATATTACGCCGGATTTGTTGCGCGAGGCGTATATGAACCTAAACAGGCAGGCGGTGAGTGGGCTCGATGAGGAAAGTTGGAAAGGATATGGCGAACAGGGATTCTTTGAACACCTGTCCCGCCTGCATACTCAGATCCAACAAGGCCGCTACCAACCTCAGCCCTCGAAAAGGGTCTGGATATCCAAGCCGGATGGCAATGAACGCGCCATCGGCATACGAGCGGTGGAAGACAAGATCGTCGAACAAGCGTTGGTATGGGTATTCGAGGCCATTTACGAGGAAGACTTTCTGGGCTTTAGCTACGGCTTCAGACCGGAAAGGAGTCAACACCACGCATTAGATGCCTTGTATGTGGCGATCACCTGCAAGAAGGTGAGCTGGGTGTTGGATGCCAACATTAGAGGCTTTTTCGATAAAATCGATCACGAATGGCTACTAAGGTTTATAGGTGAGAGGATAGCAGATAAGCGTGTGTTGGAACTTTGTAAGAAGATGCTCAAAGCGGGCGTAGACGATAAGGGCCAAAGGTTGAAAACAGAAGCAGGCATAGCACAAGGGTCGGTGATCTCGCCGATGTTTGCCAATATAGTCCTGCACTATGCACTAGACCAATGGGTCAATCAATGGAGAGGGAGGCATGCACGCGGAGAAGTCTACATAGTGAGATATGCAGACGACTTTGTGATTGCCTTCCAATATCCCGAGGACGGGAAACACCTAAAGCGGGCATTGGAGCAAAGGTTGGGAAAGTTTGGACTGGCGTTACATCGTGAAAAGACCAAGCTGATAGAGTTTGGACGATTTGCCATCGAAGACCGACGGAAACGGCGAGCGGGAAAACCAGAGACGTTTACGTTTTTAGGTTTTACGCATAGCTGTGGTAGCCGGAAGAAAGATGGGAAATTCATGTTGAGACGAAAGACAAACAAAGAAAAACTTCGCAAGAAGGTCAAAGAGATAGTCCAACAAGCCATGAAGAAACGGTTTGAACGGGTGAAAGACCAAGCGCGATGGCTACGCTCAGTTATTGTAGGGCACTTCAACTATTATGGCGTACCGGGAAATCGCCAGGCACTAGACGCATTTAGAACACAAGTGTGTCGAGCCTGGTTCCGAGCGTTAAGGAGAAGAAGCCAGAAAGCGCGAAAGTTGAATTGGCTGAAAATGCAAAAGTTAATCAAGGCGTTCATACCAAGCGCCAAGATAGTGCACCCCTATCCAACACAACGGTTTTACGTTTGACTCAAAGCAGGAGCCGGATGCGTTAGTAGCGCATGTCCGGATCTGCGCCGGAGGCTGGCTAAAGATTTTAAAAGGATAATCGTTGTGATTATTTTGAATGAATCTGAGTCTGGGTTTTACGGTGACATAACGCCCCCTTTGTTCTCTTTATTAAAAAAGCGACTTAACCCTAAATATTCTTGCTCTTTGACCAGGGCTACTCCCTCAGACTTGAAATCGTCACTAAATGACCTGTATTTTCGTTTCTTGTTTTCCATAAACACTTTGATAATTGACAATCATATTGTCTCCTATCAAAGTGTGCATTTTTCGAGTGCCTAAACAGTTCGCAGCCAAATCTATCGTGACACCACACGCTCTGGTTGAAGCTCAGTTCTTACCAATGCCCCTTAACCAAGGAGAATGAATGATGAAGTCCACCGTAAAACAGTTTCAGTTAGTGTCCTCTGCCTTGCTCAGCTTGCTACTGATCGCTGGATGCAGCCCTACTCACATGAGTCCCGAGGATAAGAAGTTGGGTGCACAGGCCACTTGGCTCATGGCTGGGCAGAACCTACAGAATACTCGCCATCAGAGCGACGAATTCCTGATCAACACAAATAACGTGGGTGAATTGAAAGTAAAGTGGGCCTTACCTCTTCCCGGCAGTATTTTGGCGACTCCCGCCGTAGAAGGCGAGGCAATTTACATCTCTGACGTGGCAGGAAATCTATACAAGATAAACCGGAAAACTGGTGAAATACTATGGCAAAGAGAAATTTCTTTCTATACTGGGATCGAAGGCGACTTTTCTCGTAACACACCGGCGGTGACGGATAACAGTCTACTGCTGGGCAACCAACCTCCGTGTATTGGTACGCCAATGGACGAGCCCTGTGGGAACGCATTTCTTCTTGCGGTAGACAAAGAGACTGGGAAACTTTTGTGGAAAACAGTGATCGATACCATTCGCAGCGCCATCGTGACCCAGTCGGCCGTTGTGGACGAGGGACTGGTTTATGTGGGTGTAGCGTCGAATCAGGAATCCCTGGCTTCCGCTCCTGATTTTAAATGTTGCGACTTTCGAGGAAAGATGCTGTCAGTAGACGCTGCGAACGGAGCCATCATGCATACGTACCACGCTACACCTCCTACGAACACCGGATACAGTGGTGCCGCGATTTGGAGCGACACAGCCGTTGTGGACCATCAGAGAAATCTGCTCTACATCACCACGGGCGATAACTATTCCGTGCCCCAAAAAGTGATGGATTGTGTGAAGACATGCCAGAACTGTTCGAAACAGCAATTGTTAAAATGCGACAAGCCGGATGAAAATGTCTTTGATTCGATCGTTGCTCTCGAACTACCTACTTTAAAGTTTAAATGGGCTTTTCATGGCTACGGTTATGATGCGTTCAACAACGCGTGTATCCAAGGAGATCCTAGCAATTGTCCCTCCCCCGCGGGACCTGACTACGACTTTGGCCAGGGCGTGGCGCTATTCACTGCAGGCCAAGGTACGAGTGCCAAGCAGCTGCTGGGTGCAGGCGAAAAGAGTGGTGTCTATTACGCCCTCGATCCAAGTACTGGTGAGCAAGTTTGGGCGACGAAAGTCGGGCCTGGAGGGACCCTCGGCGGCTCGGAGTGGGGCTCGGCGACCGACGGAAAGCGTATCTACGTAGCGATTTCCAACTCCTTGCTCAAACCGTGGAAGATTCAGGGCTCGGGTTCTAATGCAGGCAAGGAGATACACCGCGGATTATGGAGTGCCCTCGACGCCAGCACAGGGGAGATCCTGTGGCAAACGCCTGAGCTTTATCAGGCGCAGCCGGGCAATCCGCTCAACGGCATGGGACCGCAAGCTGCGGTAACAATTGCCAACGGCGTTTTGTTTGCCGGCTCTACCACCCCCAATCCTTCGGGCAAAACCGACGATATGTTGGCCCTGAATGCTGCGGATGGAAAAATATTGTGGAAGTTCAGTAGTGGTGGCACGATTAACTCGGGGCCAGCGGTGGTCGATGGGGAGGTCTATTGGGGCAACGTCTCTTCCAATGGGGACGCTATCCTCTATGCGTTTTGCATCAGAGGCACGGCTGATTGTCCCTAGTTCGACCGAGGTAATGGCCTCAACGTGGATCCCAAGTGGCGCTCCGCGTTTTCGGGTCTGCACAACGAGGAATAACCATAAAAAGTTTCATCTAGTGACATATCATACACGAACGTACTAAAGTACTTTTGTAACGTGACTTACTTATGCCGGGGAATAAACGGAAAATTCTAACATTGACCATGCCTGAATATTCATGCAGTCGCAATCGGCGGCATGAACAGCAACGTCAGGAACTCGTCGTGTGGACTGATCAATGTCTGCTTCTATTTAGGTCAAACGTGTCAAAACCCGTATATACTCGTCGGGGACACCCACATTAATTGTATTATTACCGACAAACTTAAAACTTCGTTCTTGTATCGTATCGGTGTAGCCGCGCATAATGTCGGCATTCACCGTTAAGTTGAGCGTACCTTTTGGGCCATCGGGGTTGTTGGGGTCTCGGGTGACAGTGTAAGTACCAAAATAGGCATAGGGTGCTGAATCGCCGGTATACGTTTCCCGAAATAACTTGTAGGGTACTTCCCATGGTTCAGACGGACTAAGCCAATTCTCTTGAGGTTCGTTTGAGAATGGGTCAATCGGAATTTTTAAAGCTGGATGTATGGAAATAAGTAAACCAAAATTGCCTTTATGATCAAACGACCAAAACCCTGACGATGGATTACCCCAGGGGTAAGATTTTACACCGTCGTCTATATTCCAAGCTTTGTTCATTGCCCAAGTACCAACTACGTTATATTCGCTCATATTATCGTCCTTTTATACTCGTTTGATTTGTGGTTGACGTTGTAGTTCAGTTTACCTTCGCGCATCGTAAGCGATCTGGCAATACCGTTCAACGCTCGAACTGTTTCGGCCCATGGAAAGTGTCGTATTCAAAATGAGCAGATAAAGCCGGCCAACATCCAGGAATTCATAGGTGAGCGAGGTGTTCCTCACTTTAGCCGCCTTCGCTAACTAAACAAAAGGATGGGTATCTAATCGGGCACGATTTATCTTATCAAATCCAGACGTTTATAAATCAATGACCACGGCGGATTATTTATATTGGAGGAAAAAGGCGACGATACCCTTTGTTTGTATTCGACTTCTGTGCCTGCGGTGGGTACTACAACAAGATGAATGTGCTTAGTCATAAGGCAATAGGCCAGAATGTCTACTTTGTATTCCTGACAATAATCCACTAACCAGGAAAGGTAGATTCCTCGATCTTCATCTGTATAAAAGATATCTTCCCGACGGTTGCCGCATTGTGTAATGTGATGGGGGGGGAACTTTGGCAAATACGGTCCTGGCGAGTCGAGGCATAAACTAACGATAGCACAGACTGTCTATAAAGGTAAAGTCCCCTTTTTTCTCGGCTTTGGCTTCCTCGGTAACTGCTCCAGGCGTTACTCTACCTCCTCCATCCTTGGAGTCGTGCGTCGCACTACCTCCCACATCCATGTGGTCGTCTTCTTGTGTGTTTCAATAGTCTTTTAGCTGCCAGCGTATCATGTCTTTCTTCATGGTATCGCGTATGTAGGTAGCCGCTGACGATGTCGTATTCTTCCAGTTCGATGAGGGCGCTGTTATTGAGTACAGCGAGTAAGGCAATCATGTTCTGGGCGGGTTCTTCATCGGCATACAAGGTATGTTCGATGAAGAGTTCGAAAACGTTTACCGGTCACTGCCATCCTCATAAATATCTCCGCGCCTGTCGTCACGTGAAGTAATGTGATACAGCGCATAAGGGAATTTTAAGAGCAGTGTTCTGGACATTGTATGAGTCTAGCAAATCCCCAGACTGGGGTCTTGTGGTCTAATATATAGACCTGACCCTCACGCCTTCTCACTGTTCTCGGTCGCTGTTCCCGACGCGACTCTACCTTCTGCATCCATGCAGTCGTACCACGCGTCCCGGCGTTACTCTCGGTCTCCTTTCCTGACTCGACTCTCGGCCTTCGTTCCAGACACGGCTCTAACACCTCCTTCTCTGGAGGCGTACCGATTACTTCCCTGTAATCGTACCTCCCACATCCATGTGGTCGTCCTGCAACTCGTGAAACGCCTCTAACTGACAGTGTACCGAGTCCCGTTGTAGTGCATCGTGGATAAAGGCGCCGGTATTGGACACGGCATTGCGCTCCAGGTTTATTAATGCCTCATCATCCAGCACGGCCAATAAGGCAGACAGGTATTGCGCAGGGTCTTTATCGGCGAACAGGATTAACTCTACTAAC
>JAPUIL010000219.1 GCA_027297085.1 Verrucomicrobiota bacterium
CGACCTATACCAACGTCCCCGGTGTTTTTGTCAGCGGCGACGCGCAGGACCACGTCTACCGGCAGGCCGTCACGGCGGCGGGCACCGGCTGCATGGCGGCCATCGACGCCGAGCGCTGGCTCGCCGAGCAGGGCGCCGAGGTTCACACCACGGCTGATAGCGCCGATGGCTGAGGGTGAATTGACTTCTGGATGAGACTCCATGGCAGAGCCGAAGGGTTCGGTGACATCTTTCGGCTCTCTTTTTCAACGATTCGCAGGGATGATTGAGACCCTATCGTCCTGTTAAGGGGATCATTGATACACTTGAAAAATTGACGGTTACGTCGAGGAGCGTTGCTTTGTCTGTAGGTATACCATATAATTTAAGTCTATCGGGTCTAGAGGATAGACCTTGTTGATACGCGGGGTTTCACCTGTGATGGCTTGGGTAAATGCTTTTCTATGTGGGGTGGTATTTATGGTACCCATCGAACCAGTACGATTAACACAGTATAGCCACGGTGGCGGATGCGGGTGTAAGATATCTCCAACGTTTTTAGACCGCATTCTAAAGAGTGACGCAACCGCTCCCGAAGGGCAACGCTTAATCGTAGGAAACCAATCGCGTGATGATGCAGCCGTCTACGACTTGCAGAATGGCTTCGGCTTGATATGTACAACCGACTTCTTCATGCCTATCGTGGACGATCCTTTCGAATTCGGTCAAGTAGCTGCAGCCAATGCCATGAGCGATGTCTACGCCATGGGAGGCAATCCGATATTGGCTATTGCGATTTTGGGATGGCCTGTTAACAAATTGTCTGCTGAGATTGCACAGCGCGTATTGAGCGGTGCAAGGGATATGTGTCAGAAAGCAGGCATAAGACTTGCCGGTGGGCACAGTATTGACAATCCTGAACCGCTTTTCGGCCTTGCTGTAAACGGCTTGGTTGAAATAGAACACCTTAAGCAAAATGACACCGCCGAGACAGGCGATTTATTATTCCTTACCAAACCTTTAGGAATAGGCATTATAACGACGGCCGGAAAGAAAGGGGTGCTCAGACGGGATGACTATAAAAGCGTCTTGGCAGAAATGATACAACTTAATAGAGTCGGTATGCCTCTTGGCAAACTCAAAGGGGTTAAGGCCATGACGGACGTTACCGGTTTTGGCTTACTCGGCCATTTAAAGGAGATGTGTGAAAGCAGTAAGCTGAACGCCGAGTTGTATTTCGAAGACATACCTCGTCTACCCAACCTGGAACACTACCTCGAGCAGGGCTGTGTGACGGGAGGCGGGCGCAGAAATTGGGCAAGCTACGGAGATAAGGTGGGGCCGCTAAGCGACTTGGAACGGATGGTGTTGTCTGATCCGCAGACCAACGGAGGGCTCCTCGTGGCTGTCGATCCTGGCGAAGTTGATGCTTTCAAAACGGTGATGCGGGAGGAGCAAATGGAAGATCGGATCCACAGAGTGGGCCGCTTTGTGGAGCGGACGGCTGATGAGGTTCTAATTCATGTCAAGAGTGCCAGGCTTTGATGTAGGCCATAGTGTCGAGCAAGTCGAAAAGGCAAGACCTCATCCATCCGGTTCTGATGCTTCTTCACCGGGTGCACCCTTGACGTAATGGCCCTGGTCTAAATATGTGTTGAGATCTATAGAATGGTTCCAAAGATGTTCGTAGAAATGCATAAAGGCTGTATGTAAAGACCACGGACATTCTGCATAGGACATAAATACTAAGTGTGGTGCATCCCACCCATGGTCACTTTGGTCATGGACTTCCTCGTCCACGGCGTATTTAGAAACGCAGACTTTATTCTTATCGACAAAGACAAGCCTGAAACAAGGAAGATGATCGTAAAGTCTCACTTGTAGGCAAGGGCAGGCTTTTGTCAATTCGTGAAAGTGTTCCAGGGATTGGGGCTTAATCTGTCTTCGGATTATCGCTTGGAAATCTTTAAAAGAGGGTGACGACGGATTTATCAGTAAGAAACGAGCGCGACCATTAACGGGGTTGATTCTATCCAGGAAATCTTTCAGTGTTTTGCGAACGTCCGCTTGGCTTATCCACTTTGATCCAAGTATGCCGAGGAAGTCCAGATAACGGTTGGTTTCTTTCATGCAATTAGTTGGCTCAAATAATGATTCGGACAATTTCATGGCCCCATCTATGATGCCCAACTCCTTAATCACTTTCCCAAACTCTCCGTTAATGACTTTCTCTAAGTGCCGACGTACCAATCGCTCAAAATCACGTTTTCCATTGTATTCCCACCATAGCCCTTCTTCGGGAAACGTATCTTTGAACCGTTGCAAGCGACTCAGTTGTTTAGTCTCGGCTTTCGACGTGAGCGTATACGGTTTCTGGTTGAAATAGACCATGATTTGAGGACGGCGCTTCTTCTTCCACACCTTATAGGCCCTTCGAAATTCGTGTTCCGTACCGGATTTCGCACTCTTTGTTGGGGTGCCAAATCGTTTCCAGAAGATGCCGATGAGGATGTCGCAGTCTTCAATACCTAAGATGGAATCGATCAATCCCTGCGGACCTTCGAGATGAAAGCTGGGATAGGCGTCGGTCTCCCACCGGGCCACCTCGAGGTGCCTCCCAAAACTTGCCGCGATACCTCGGTTCAGTTCGTTGGCTACATTTTCGACGATGTCTCGCTCGTCTTGCACGTCGCTGGGGGAGGCAATGACGATCTTAAGTATCCGTGGCATTGGAAGGTGTCTCTTTCTGTCCTTCGTTGGAGTGATGGAAAAGATCGTTGAGTTCTTAGGGTTATAATGTAAACAACCCGACTTCTTTTTTCCACATAGCTACAGCGACAATCGCAATCTCTCGGGCGGGGAACTTCTCGGATTGTGAATGGGTGAATCACTACAAAGCCTATTCCGCGATACGTTCCCGGCGCTTCACCTTGCGAGATAAGGGAGGTAATTAGATGGTCACTCAGTCCCACGTAGGTATCGTCCACGGTCGGCTTCAGCCTTTACACAACGAGCACTTAAAGAAATACATCCTGGCAGCTTACAAGCAGTGTGAATTCCTCATCGTCGGCATCACCAATCCGGACCCTGCATTGACGGGCGAGCATGCGGCGGCCCCGCATCGGACTCAGGAGGCATCGAATCCCTTCACGTATTACGAGCGCGCCTTGATTGTGCAGGCCAGTTTGCTCGAAGCCGGTCTCGGTTGGGAGGATTTCATGGTGGTGCCTTTTCCGATCAACAAGCCGGAGTACATTAAATATTATGTCCCTACCGACGCAACCTTTTTTATGACCATCTACGACAAGTGGGGGCATGCTAAGCGTGAGCTTTTAGAAAATCAAGGCTTTCGGGTAGAAGTCTTGTGCGAAGAGGAGAGTCGGGACGGCACCATTAGCAGCACGCAGATCCGTGAACGCATGGCCCATAGCGGACCCTGGGAAAAACTCGTGCCGGAGGCCGCCGCCCGTGTTATCAAGCAAAGAAAACTCGACCAGCGCGTTGCGAGATTAATGAAGGAGCAACCTGAGTAATCGGTCTGGTAAACGGGAAAGCCCCTTTTCTGAAACGAATTCCTTACCTTGAGGGGGTCGTCACGGATGGTTTCATCATAACTCGAAAGAACAATGCTCACGAAAGAGATCAGGTTCTTCGTCAGCTATGCGCGCGCAGATGAGGAGTTTGTTCTAAAGCTAGACCAAGATTTACGGGCGGCGGGCGTTAACCTGTGGTTGGACCAACTCGACATCGACCCCGGCAAGCACTGGGACCGCGCCATCGAAGAAGCGCTGAAGACCTGCCAGGGCATGCTGGTCGTTTTGTCGCCCGCCTCGGTGGAGTCCAAAAACGTGCTCGATGAAATGTCGTATGCATTGGGTGAAGAGAAAAAAATTATACCCGTGCTCTATCTTAAATGTGATATTCCGTGGAGACTGGGGCGCCTGCAATTCGTGGACTTCACCGGCAGTTACGATACGGGATTTACCCAACTGCTGAGATTTATCAGAAAGGCCGTCCTGGCTCATTTTTACCAGGAATTATGTGCATCCGGCCGCGAGGCCCTGCAAAACCGAACCGTCGAGATTGCTCCGTTCCTGGATGCCCTTGCCGAAGATAAGCGCCGTGGGCTTACCCTTATTGTCCGTCCGTCTCCCGAAGTCGCCGCGCGGTTCTCAGCCGTCATCGATCGATTAAAAGAGGCCGCCCCCAACCATTTCTACTACGACGCCACCCGTTTTCATTTCACGATCCT
>JAPUIL010000022.1 GCA_027297085.1 Verrucomicrobiota bacterium
ATCCCTGGGCCGGATGGAAAGTGGCTCTATCTGGTAGCCGGCAACAAAACACCGGTCCCGCTTGGCGACGGTTTCGATTCCTGGGTACCTCGCCACTGGGCGGAGGACGACTTGTTGCCCAGGCTCTGGGGACCCATCGGCAGCGAGAAGGGAACCACAGCACCGGGCGGTTGGATTGCGCGGACCGACCCGAAAGGTGAATCGTGGGAACTGTTGGCTATTGGATTTAGAAATGCCTTTGATATTGCATTTAACAAAACGGGAGACCTTTTTACCACTGATGCCGACGCGGAATTTGACATGGCCACTCCCTGGTATCAGCCCACACGTTTGCTGCATGTGGTAACCGGGACTGATTTTGGTTGGCGTTCCGGCTCCGGGAAATGGCCAAAGTATTTTGCGGACACGGTTCCGCCGGTTTATGAATATGGCCCCGGTTCACCGACCGGAATAACCTTTGGTTACGGCACAAACTTTCCTGAGAAATACCAGCAAGCCTTGTTTGCCTGCGATTGGAGCTGGGGCCGTGTATTTGTGACTTGGCTGAATCCGGCGGGTGCATCCTATACCGGGGAAACAGAAGAATTTTTATCCGGAATACCTTTGCCCATTGCTGACCTGATCGTGAACCCGTTCGACGGGGCTATGTATTTTGTATTGGGAGGTCGAGGGACCACTTCCGGACTTTACCGAATAAACTATGTGGGATCAAAATCGAATGCCGTGGTGGAGACTAAGACTGCTTCTTCTGCCAGCAAAGATCGGCGTAAGCTTGAGCTATTAATCAACTCGGATGTCGGTGAAGAAATTTCAGCTGCGTGGCCTTATCTCTCAAGCGATGACCGAGTGCTTCGACACACGGCTCGTGTCATTCTGGAGCATGTGCCAACCTCTGCTTGGCAAGACCAGGCCCTTGGTGAACCGGATCCGGTCGCGCGGATGACCGCGCTGCTGGGGTTGGCACGGGCCGGTGAGAATGGCCAACTGCCCGATATTCTTTCATCTCTTTTGAAACTCAATTGGAGTGCATTCAATCATGAGGAGTTGCTTCTTGGATTACGCTGCCTGGAAGTGGCGTTTATCCGGATGGGTGAATCACCAGCTTCTGGAAAAAACCTGGTTAGGAAATATCTGGAATCCAAGTTTCCCGCTGATGATTTAATCATTAATGCAGAACTGTTAAAGCTTCTGGTCTATCTTGGTTCTGAGCAGGCCACCGCGACAGCCGTAGACTTATTGGAGGCAGCCGTCACTCAGGAGGACAAACTCCGCTTTATCCTTCCCTTAAGGATTCAGACCAAAGGCTGGACTCGGCCATTGCGTGAAAGATTTTTCACGATACTCGGAAAAGCTCACGGCTGGTCCGGTGGCCGCAGTCTTACTTCGTACATCGAAATGATTGTTGAAGATGCACTCGCAGCGGTTCCCGAGAATCGAAGGGATTATTTCCGCAAGGTAATATCTGATCACCTGCCTAAACCCATTTTGCACGAAACGCTTAACCGAGAGTTTGTGAAACTGTGGGAGCTCGATGACCTTTTGCCGGTTTTGTCTATTGATTTGGATAGTCGAGATGTCCGAAACGGGCGTCAGGCCTTTGAAGCAGCCAGCTGTTTCGTCTGCCATCGTGTCAATGGAGAAGGCGGAGGAATCGGCCCCGATCTCAGCGCAGCAATGCGAAGGTTTAGTATAAAAGACGTTCTTGAGGCAATTATTGAGCCCAGCAAAGTTATCAGCGACCAGTATGGCCTCACTCTGATTCAAAAGACAGATGGAACCCAACTGCACGGGAAAGTTGTGAATTATTACGGAGATTCGATCGGCTTTCAAACCAACTCGCTCGACTCCGCCAACATCATCCGAATACCGAGAAAAGAGATTTCTTCGATTGAACAGTCTCCCGTTTCGCCGATGCCGCCGAGTTTGATAAGTATCCTTACAAAGGATGACATTCTCGATATGCTGGGCTATCTGCGCGCCGAATCTGGGGCATTAGGACAATAATACTAGCTTGTTGAAAAATGCGGACTAACCTTCTGGTGTTCCACTTTTGTCCAGCATCTTTTTCAATTCGACCGCGACACCTGATACGGTAGGTGCATCAAAAATACGCCGTAGCGGAAGTTCAACTTTCACCCTTTCCGCCAAACGCGCAATGATTTGGAAGGCGAGCAATGAGTGTCCTCCCAGTTCAAAAAAGCTATCATGAACTCCGACCTGGTCGAGTTTTAAGACCTCGCACCAGACTCCGGCAATTTGTTCCTCGAGCGCATCCCTGGGAGCCACGTATTCGCCTCCCAGATTCGTGCGATCGTATTTCGGCTTCGGAAGTGCGCGTCTGTCGATCTTGCCGTTCGGCGTGAGTGGAAGGTGGTCTAAAACGACGTATGCTGCAGGTAGCATGTAATCAGGCAGGCGTTCGCGCAGAGAAGCTCGTAACGAGTCGATGTCTTCGAACTCGGACTCAGCTGGTACAACGTAAGCCACCAGGCGTTTATCACCGGGAGTGTTTTCGCGTGCTTGCACCACTGCCTGGACTACCGCTGGGTGTTCGGTCAGCACCGACTCGATTTCACCTAGCTCGATACGGAATCCGCGAATCTTTACCTGGTGATCGATACGACCCATGAACTCGATGTTACCGTCAGGTAAATAACGTGCCAGATCACCCGAGCGATACATCAGTTCCTCAGGCTGCTCCGAGAAAGGATTAGGCACAAATTTCTTCTCCGTTAACTCAACTCGATTCAAGTACCCTTTCGCCACACCAACACCGGCAAGGTGTATCTCTCCTGGTACGCCGACAGGGAGGAGGTTCTGCTGGCTGTCGAGAATGTAGACTCGAGTATTGGAAATCGGGCTACCTATCGAAGGTTTGTTACTCCACTTACTGACATCCATCGGCAACCTATGAGCGGTGACCACATGACTCTCAGCAGGACCGTAATGGTTGTGTAGTCGGCAAGTAGGATGATTCTCAAAAAACGTTCTCAGTACAGGAGTGATCGTCAAGGCCTCACCGGCCTGAAAGATGTTAGTGAGTGATTTCAGATGGAGTTTCTCCTCCACCACAGCTTGAACCAAGTAGTGCAGAACGGTATTGGGGACAAACAGGTCGGTGATTCCTTTTTCCTGTATGAAAGCAGCAAAGGCCTGGGGGCGAAGTCGCGTGTCATCATCCACGACGACCAGGGTGTTCCCCGAAAGGCATGCGTAAAAAATTTCCTGTAAGGACACGTCGAAGCTGATGGAGGTGAATTGGGCTACTCTGCTTCCGTGCTTTGCCGGTTCATCATTCGACAGAAGATTAATTAGTGTAACGTGAGGCAGAAGAACTCCCTTGGGAATTCCCGTAGTTCCAGAGGTGTAGATGGCATACGCTGGGGAGAAAACGGATGCGGCAGTATCTGGGTTTTCCTTATTAAGTGAGTTTACTTCGGACCAATCCCGATCCACGCACATGATGTGACATTCATAGTTCGGAAGTTGGTTAAGTAGTTTCTCCTGTGTGAGCAGGATTGGCGCGGCGCTGTCTTTGAGCATGAACCTTAGTCGCTCTATGGGATAGGTTGGATCTAGTGGAAGGTAAACGCCACCCGACTTGAGGATTGCGAGCAGGCCTACGATTAGTTCCAGTGACCTCTCCATGCAAATACCGACCAGTATCTCGGGTCCTGCGCCCTGAGAAATGAGGTAATTCGCCAACTGATTGGCGCGGGAATTTAGCTCCGCATAGGTGAAATCCTTCTCCTCGAACACAACCGCCACTGCTTCTGGGTTGCTAGCAGCCTGTTTCTCAAAGAGTTGATGGATGCAATGATCCTTACCGTAATCGGCTGTTGTGTCGTTCAAGCTGATCAACCACTCGCGCTGCTCGTCTTTTGTCAGGAGTGGCAATCGGCCGACGGGGCAGGTCGGGTTTGCGGTTGCTTCTTCGAGTAGACATTCAAAGTGTACCGCCAGACGTTCGATCGTAGTCGCTTCAAAAAGGTCGATATCGTATTCGATTTCGAATTCGATGCCCCTGTTGGAATCGGAAAAGCTTATTGAGATATCGAACTTGGCCGTTTTGTCGTGGGGTAAAAGTCCTTGTGTAAAAAGCCCCTCAAGGACCAGGCTCGACAAACGGCTGGAAGGCTCGATCCAGTTCACCATGACTTGGCAGAGCGGCATGTGCCCGGAGCCGCGCTCGGGTTGAACGGCGTCTACGACCAGTTCGAAAGGCAAGTCTTTGTGAGCATACGATTCTGCCACCTCCGATCGCGTCTGCGCGATCACATGTTCAAACGTAGTTGCGTCTGATAATGAAAACCGGATGACGTGCGTATCGAGAAGCAGGCCAACGAGCTGTTGAAGTTCAGGGCGATCCCGGTCGGCAAACGGTAGACCGATAAC
>JAPUIL010000220.1 GCA_027297085.1 Verrucomicrobiota bacterium
AATATGAAATACATTTGGCTTGAGCAATCAGCGCAGTAGCTAAAACTTTGAAGCTGCGTCCGTGGTTTTTAACTAAAGGCCACTCGCCTGCTCACATCCATGTTCAAATTCATAGTCATACGATTGCTCCAGCTAATACCGGTGTTGATCGTAATAATCACCCTGACCTTTGTTTTGGTCCGAAGCGTGCCAGGCGGCCCATTTAGTGCGGAACGCAAGGTATCTGAACATGTGCTTGAAAAGCTCAATGAACACTACGGGCTGAACGACCCGCTCTATATCCAATACTTTAACTACCTGAAGAATGTTTGCCCTAAGAAACTGAATATTCGGGCATTGACCAAGTTCGACCTCAAGGAAGGTCTGGGCATTGATTTAGGACCTTCCTTTCGCTACGAAGGGCGAACGGTCAATGAGCTGATCGCGGAGTCATTTCCGGTATCCTTCCAACTCGGTTTTTTTGCCATCTTGCTGGCCCTGCTCATAGGCATTCCCGCTGGAACTATCGCCGCACTGAAAAAAAACACGAAACTCGACTACATTCCCATGTCCATTGCAATGTCGGGAATCTGCCTGCCTGCTTTTGTTCTGGGGCCGCTTTTCGCTCTGATTTTCGGTCTCTGGCTGAATTGGCTTCCCGTCTCCGGATGGCGACCACCCGGAAGTTTCAATTGGATAGACAATGTACCCTACCGAGTGCTTCCTGTGGTAACATTGAGCCTCTACTACGCTGCCGGCTTGGCACGCCTTACACGGGGAGGCATGCTTGAAGTGCTCAACCAAGACTACATTCGCACCGCCCGGGCCAAGGGATTGAGCACCTGGATTGTGACCGTTAAACACGCGTTGCGAGCGGGCCTCATGCCAGTCCTCTCCTACCTCGGGCCAGTGATCGCGGGTGTACTTTCCGGATCCTTCATTATTGAAATGATTTTTCAGATTCCCGGACTGGGCCGCCATTTCATCAATGCTGCCAGTAATCGCGACTATACTCTGGTCCTCGGTACAGTGCTTTTTTACGCCACGCTAATCATCATCCTGAACTTAATAGTGGATATTATCATGGTGCTTATGAATCCAAAACTAAAATTCGAATAGTTCGCGTGCCTCAGCGGATATGGCCAAAAATCTCACACATGTCACCACATATCAATTCCATCAATATCACGGTAACAGGTAGGGCTTGTTCGCCGAACGAGCCGTCTAATTCCCGGCGGTTTTGGCTACCGAGTTGCGGGAGCAACGACATCACCCAAACCGCCCTACCATAAAATAGTTTCAAAACGGGTAAAACCAGAGTTCCACATGGTGCAAAAGATCGCGGCAAATCAACTATCCATTCCTGAGGAAGAAACATTTTCTCTCTGGGGAGATGCCTGGTACCGGCTCAAGGGAAATAAATTGGCATTCGCTGGCATGATCTTCTTCGTAGGAATCGCAGTGGTGTGCTTTCTGTCTCCGCTTATATCACTACTAACCGGATTAAGATTTGAGGAACAGAATCTGGAGCTCGGAGCTACCGCCCCAACCTTCAGTCACTGGCTTGGAACCGATGACTTGGGTCGCGACCTGCTTATTCGCTGTCTTTATGGAGGCATGGTGTCCATCGGCGTGGGATTTGCCGCAACCTGCGTCTCGATATTCATCGGAGTAGCCTATGGCTCTGTAGCCGGTTATTTTGGGAAAAAAGTAGATGCGTTTATGATGCGGATCGTCGATATACTCTATTCCCTACCCTTTATCATCTTCGTGGTGTTGCTGACTGTGTATTTCGGTCGAAATATTGTTCTGCTATTTGTGGCTATCGGTTGCGTGGAGTGGCTGACCCTGTCCCGTATCGTACGTGGCCAGGTAATGCACTTAAAAGTCCAACAGTTTGTCGAAGTGGCTCTCACCCTAGGTTCCTCAAAGAAGAACATCATCATTAAGCACCTCCTGCCTAATGTGCTGGGCCCGGTCATCATTTATTCTACCCTTACGGTGCCTGGGGTAATGCTGCTCGAATCCGCACTTAGTTTTCTCGGACTGGGCGTACAGGCTCCCATGAGTTCGTGGGGGTCATTGATCAAAGAAGGAGCGGAGAAGATGGAGGTGTATCCGTGGTTACTTATTTTCCCAGCAGCGTTGTTTTCCATGACTCTATTTTCGTTGAACTTCCTGGGAGATGGGCTTCGCGACGCGCTGGATCCGAAGGATAGCCGCCGATAAATTGGCATAACATGGCCGGAATCGCCGAAAGATAGCTTTTCCGTTGTCAGAACAGAGTGGAGACATCAGCCTCAACTTCGAAACCACCACAAAAACTTAAGAATCCATGAGCGCATTTGTACTAGCAGACATAGAAATTCACGACCCGGCAGGGTACCGGGAATACATCGAAAAAGTTCCGGATCTGGTCGCAAAGCATGGAGGTGTTTACCGGGCTCGCGGCGGCGGCCATACATGCCTCGAAGGAGACTGGGAACCCAAGCGCCTGGTACTACTGGAATTCCCCGACCGGAGTAACGCCGAAGCGTTTTATGATGATCCGGATTACCAATCCTTGAAACAGATCAGGCAAAACACAACGAAAACGAACTTAGTGCTCTTTGATGGGCTTTAGGCAGATCGGCTCCGTTACTTAACCTATCCATTTTTTTGCAAAGAATTGAAGGCTACAGGGCCGGTAAAGGGTTTAACCTATTGTTTCAAAAAAATGTTTCACAAACTACGGAGTAAAGTCTGGTTTTATTGGTTATACATGCTGTCAATCTTAACGGTATCCGTTGTTTCGGGTTTAGCCCAAAAAAGCAGAAACCTTACAAGCGCAGATCCTGAGTTAACCAATCTGGAAGATTTTATTGTATACGCGGAACCTCGAGTCATTGATGCCCTGCGCAAAAGACCTTTTTCACAACGGGATCCAGTGGTAGAACTCTTTTTCCAGCAACTCCCGGGCATCTCCAACCAGATTTATGAAAATAACTTGAGGGCGATGCAGACCTACCTGATTCGATGCGAGGAAGATCAGCACAGGAAGATTCAGCGACTATCGGAGTTGGCCGGGCTCGATAAGCCCCCTGCTGATTTGGTAGAAGGATATGAGGAACGTATTTCAAATTTAAAACTGCTCCTGAAATGGTTGCAGAAGAAAAAACCGATCGAGCTAACACAAATCGATGTGTGGCGGGAATCGGAACTTCGCTACCGCCTGGATCGTATGCCGGTAAATGACATTCGCATTAATCCAGAGACGGAAGAATTAGAAAGTCGTCTCCGTTTTCAATGGAAGATGATATACCAAAACCGTCCAAGGGCGAAGGATTGGGAATTGAATTTTGATATAGGAATCCATCTTCAAGAGCAGACCGGATACTATGACCCAAAAGGCTTTATGCATTGGTCAAAATTTGACACCAAAAATTTGAATAGAATTGAGTTTACCTACCCCATTATAATCACGGACGCCCTACGCGAGAACCCGCAAGCTGAAATGCCAGCCCATATCGCGGCCTACCAAACCACGGTAAATAGTTTCTACCAAATTTTAAGAGAAGTATTCTTTTCGGATCTGGCTGACCTTCATACACTGTACATCCTTACTCGTGGTCGAATATTTGCCAACGAATGGAATCAGTATCAGACGACTGCATTACAACGAGGTCTAGCAGCCTACCTGGCATTCCAAACACTTGAAGAACAAATTGGAAAGTCAAAAGCTCGAGAAATACTGGATAACGATTGGACCACCTGGCATATTCGAAAAATCGGCTCCGAGTTTAACTCTATTACCTGGGAGTACGAGCAGGAACCTTTCGCGCAATACCTGGCATACAAGAATAAACCAGATTTACGAAACATCTACTGGTCTACCAAATTTGTTCATTACCTGGTAGATCGATACGGATCTACATTCGTGCCAAACTATTGTGGAAGCCTACGAGCTTTGGGCCGGGAAAAACGAATATCGCTCAAGGAAGCGGACTTATTCAACCGGATTACAGGTGATGACCTGAATGCCGTAATCAAATTGTTTATAGACGAAAACTCGTCTATATGACGGCTGAAAATTAGGAAACTATCTGCTTTAACTCAAAGCCGATATTAGATTAAGGTCACAATTCCCTGAAAGGAAACGTACTGTAATTATCCCTACATTTTTTAATTGATAAAAAATCACGATTATGAGCGACAGATTCGAAATTAACGGTCTCAAAATTCACCCAGCTCTCTACAAGCTTGTAGAAGATGAAATTGCACCTGGAACTGGAGTAGATGTTCAATCGTTCTGGAGTGCCCTTGGAGAATTGGTAAAAGACCTGGGGCCAATCAACAAAGCCCTCCTCCATACACGCAATGAACTGCAAGCAAAAATCGATGAATGGCATGCAAATAATCCAGACGCATCCCTCCCCAACGAGGCCTATATAGAGTTTTTGAAGTCGATTGGTTATCTACTTCCTGAAGGCGACGACTTTGTAATTGAAACAGTCGACGTAG
>JAPUIL010000221.1 GCA_027297085.1 Verrucomicrobiota bacterium
TCTGCGGCCCCCGGCAGGACGATGGGAAGCCTATTCCAGCAAAAGATGTACCGCTTATTTCAACACATCGTACCACTTTGCGCCAGGCGTTTGCCGATCAACTAAGGAGATCGGCGCAACAGAAATAGAATTGCCAAGGCGAATTCTAAGCGAGAGAAATGAGTAAAACACTTGTGTGGCTGGATCAACCGGATTGTCACCGTGACGCTTGGAGGTATGTAGAGTGAAACGTAACGAGTGACCTTCGGGCAGGTGGTGGGAAGTCCCAACACAAAACGTGATAAATCGCCCCTCACACTTCACGTTTCACAAACATTCCCAAGTAAAGATTGTTACCAAGAGTTGCTAGAAAATGTCTATCCACATTTGGTTGCGAGCGGAAACAAAACCAAACGAAAAACGAACACCACTGATTCCTGAGGGCGCAAAACGTCTCATTGAAAATGGATTTCAGATTACTGTTGAGCGAACGGCGGCGCGTATCATTCCAGATCGAGATTATGAACGCGTCGGTTGTACTCTCGCCAATGCTGATAGTTGGAGGAATGCCCCAGTTGACGCATTTATCTTGGGGCTAAAAGAGTTACCGTCGGACAGTAGTCCGTTGCGTCACCGCCATATCTACTTTGCCCATGTTTATAAGAATCAAAGGGGGTGGCAGGAAGTTTTGCAACGATTCGTCAATGGTGGCGGGCGGTTGCTGGATCTGGAGTATTTAACCGACGCACAAGGTAGACGGGTTGCTGCATTTGGCTATTGGGCGGGAGTTGTCGGATGCGCTTTGGGCATTCGAGCTTGGCGCTGGCGCCAGATGAAGGAAAACAGCGAGTCGTTTCCCTCTCTGCAAGCCTATGGGAGCCAAGCTGAATTGATGGATGAACTTCGGAGACGGGTTGGGCAGTACCGTCAACTCAAAGCAGACCTGCCGAGAATCATTGTCATTGGGGCAAAAGGGAGAAGCGGGACTGGAGCGGTTCAACTCGCTAAACGGGTCGGCATCGAGGTGACAGAATGGGATATTGCGGAGACCGTTGGCGGTGGTCCATTTGATGCAATACTCGAACATGACATTTTCGTGAATTGCGTGCTCCTGCAAAAGTCTGGGCGACTCCCTCCGATTCCGCCATTTATCACGAGGGATTTGCTGGTGAATTCAAACCACAAACTCACCGTCATTAGCGATGTCAGTTGTGACCTGAGCAATCCAAATAACCCCGTTCCAATTTATGACCAGACGACGACCTTCGATAGCCCACTGTTAACCCTCAAAGACGAAGCCGTCAGTGTAATCGCCATTGATAATCTGCCTTCGTTTCTACCGTTAGAAAGTAGCGAAGATTTCAGCCGACAGTTGCTTCCATATCTTCAACAGCTAACGGAAAATGGAGAGGTTTGGCAGAGAGCGGAGAATCTGTTTTTTGAAAAAACTCGGTCTTTGAAACGATTCGCCAAGGATAAGATAGAATAAAAAACGGAGAGGTTAAAAGCATGAGCAAATCAAGAATTCACTGGCTTGGAGCCGGTTTATCATCGGGACCAGGCATTCGAAAATTAGCAAATTTAGGAAAAAGCATGACCTTGTGGAATCGCACGATTTCAAAGGCTCACGCGGCTTTGAGAGGAATTGAACACACAAACCTGGACGTCCGTGAATTGAAAATTGATGCGCTGAAAGCAGCACTGAATCCGAGGGACATTGTCGTTTCAATGCTCCCCGCCGATATGCATCCCGAAATCGCCAAAGGGTGTCTGGAACGTGGCTGCCATTTGGTGACGACAAGTTACTTATCCGATTCAATGAAGGCGATGCACAATGCAGCCGAGGCGAAGGGATTATCCTTTGTGAATGAAGTTGGACTCGACCCCGGGTTAGACCACTTATTAGCCCATGCGTTGGTAGCAAAATATCGAGTGTTCCATTCACCGTCCGAAAACCTTCGGTTGGTATTTCGTTCCTATTGTGGTGGGCTATCCAGAGTTCCGAATGATTTTCGATACAAATTCAGTTGGTCTCCAATCGGGGTACTTCGTGCTTTACAGAATCCGGCAACTTTTATCAAAGATGGGGTGGTGCGTCATGTAGGGCAACCGTGGAAAGAACTCAGTTCTTTTACGCTGGATGGAGAGGAATTTGAGGTTTATCCGAATCGGAATAGCCTGCCTTATGTCAAGGAGTACGGTTTCGATCTGGATTGGATGGTTGACTTTTTCGCTCGCAGTACGCTACGTTTGAAAGGGTGGGCGAAGGCTTGGAAAGACATTTTCGATCAGGTTGAACACGCGACGCCTGAGACCTTAGAAGCACTCAGTGATGAACTTTGGGAAAAATATGCGTTTGAAGAAGACGAAGCGGACCGGGTAGTGTTATTTGTCGGATTAGAAGCCTTTGAAGGGGATAAGTGCATCTGGCAGCGGTCTTATAAAATTGATGAAGTCGGGAATGATGACGATTCAGCGATGGCACGGCTCGTTTCCATCCCAGTGACGTTTGCGGTCGATATGATTGCCGAAGGGCGAGCCGTGCCTGGCGTGTCGACGGCTCCTAGAGATTTAGATGAAATCCGTCTGTGGCTGAAGCAACTTGATGCAGAAGGAGTGAAGGTTATCGAGCAGGAATCATGTGATGGTCATTGGCGTTAAGCGTGAAACGTGAAAACGATGCCCATCACGTTTCAGATAAGAATCCAGTTGTGGCGCAGCTTCTCAAATATTTCGTGATAGCACATCTATCTGGTGCCCGCTTAGGTGATAGATTGACCGTTAACTCAGGCGCTAACCTGAGTGGGGCCGACATGCATGGGATTCGTCTAATGGGTGCCGATCTAGCTTACGCCGATCTGACTTCGGTCAATCTCCGTGGCGCCAAGATGAATGATGGATGACTATATGGGCCCCTTTCCCTGGAGACCCGCTCATGCCTATGAGACAACAAAATAGACAACAGATATTATAATGATTAAACAATGAACCACTATATCTAGTGGATTTTTACAGACTACCAACCATATATAGTTGCAAAATTCAATCAAGATAATGTCTAACCATTTCGAGGAACTTAACTATGCCACAACCACAACCTGATGTTATTCCCGTACCACTAGACTTCCCCGTCAATTGGAAACATCCTGATGAGAAGCAGCTTTTGTGGACTCAAGACCGTCTCCATTGCCCTGATGCGATGACACCGTTGGATTTTTCCTTTATTCAGATCATAGATGGGGGCATTGATAAAGCCGCGCAAGTGTATGACATCCCCATCGTCACGTATGACCGTCATATCAACAGCTATCTATACATCGCTGTTGTTCCTCAAGAATCATCTCCCGATGAAATGGCAGCGCAAGCGCAAAGATCTGAGGAAAAACTGAAAGATGCAATGGGAAATCTAGGTGAACTCTGGGAAAAGGAATGGTTGCCCGAAATCCAGCAATGCATGGTTTACTTTGAAGAATATGACCTACGTGGTGCTCATATCCCTGCTCTGCTCGAGCACCTGAATGAAACGGAAAGACGCTTACACCGCGTATGGGAGATCCATTTCCTGCTTATTATTCCCACGATGCTGGCGATTAGTGAGTTTGCCGATATGTATCAGGATCTTTTTAGTGATGCCAGCGAATTTGACGCCTATGAACTACTGGCAGGTTTTGAAAACAGAACCGTCGAAAGCGGTCAATTGCTGTGGAAACTAAGCCGCAAGGCTCTCGCTTCTCCCACTCTCCGACAGGTATTTGCCGAAAATCCTGCATCAAACGTTATTGCTAAGTTGTCCGAGTCTGCCGACGGGAAAGCGTTCCTCGCTGAGCTCAACGGATACCTCGAATTATATGGGCATCGGGCGGATAAAATAACCTTAAACTACCCGTGCTGGATTGAGAATCCAACCCCTGTCATCAAAAATTTGCAGGATTATATTGCCCAGCCCGAGCGGGATTTGCTTGCCGAAATGGAAAAAATAGCCGCCCGTCGGGAACAGCGGATAGAAGAAGTTCGAGAGCAACTGCAAGGCTATCCGCAGCCGATTGTCCAACAATTCGAGTTCTTTCTTGAGGCGGCGCAGGTCGGAAATATCCTCAAAGAGGATCACGGGCACTGGATTGACTTCAAAGTGTTCTACCAGACACGTCAGATATTACTGGAAATTGGTCGACGTTTGGCGGAGGCAGGCATAATCGACGTGCGGGATGATGTCTTTTACCTGTATCTCAATGAGTTGAAGGAAGTCGTCGCAAGGCAAGCTGGCGACCAGGAGTTACACTCAC
>JAPUIL010000222.1 GCA_027297085.1 Verrucomicrobiota bacterium
TATCCAGCTTTCGATTTGTCGCCGCCGTGACGATTGGAGCGATAGATTTTGACCGTCACGTTGCCGCGGCGGATATGGTGAGGCCACTTTCTGATTTTTGCTGGCATTTGGATTGATTGGGATCGTGCGCATAAATAGCGCATAAACCAGAAAGCTGACTAACGCGACAGATGCTGACAAGTAAAATCCCTATAACCCCTGAAAACACTGGTTTTATTGATTTACAGACTCAGGGTTCGACACCTGTGGGGTGTGCCATTCTTTGTACGGACATCACTGGCAAAGGAAACCTAGGTTCTCCATCAAAAAGTGCGGGCTTCATCATCCAATCTTCAGCCTCGGGCAAACGCCCTACTCCACCTTGAAAAGCACCGTTACCGTATCGCCTGTTCCGCTCGGTGGTGGTTGGAAAACACCAAGACGTAGAACGGTATCTATTCCGGTGGCGTCCAAGTCGCTTAGACCTGAACTTACGACTACTCTGACAGATGAAATGGCTCCTCCGGAAGATATATAAAATGACACCTTTACACTCTTAGCTGCGGTGCCTTCGGTTTGGCTTTGTTTCCATAAAACATCCAACCGGGCAGCTAAAAGTGAACGCCAGCGTTTCATGGCATCCGTGTCTACCGTGGTCGTTTGTGTTGTCAGGGAAAGCTCGGGAACACTCAACTGGCGCAGGTTCTGCTCGATCTTGGAGGTATCGATTTTACGTGGCTTTACGACCCTGGGCTTGGGAGGTGTTTTTGGAGCCTCTGGTTTGCCGTGCTCCTTAACAAATTGATCGAACGAGATGATTTCAGGTTTTGGCTCTTCCTTTTTTGGTTCCGGCTTGAGCTTTTCCACCCTTACCGGCGGAGCAGTTTGAATGACTGGTTCCGGTTTGGATGGCGGTGGTTCTTCCACGATGGGTTCAGGTAGTAGCTCGATTGGCTCAAACTCAGGCAGATCTATAGTCAGGTCAGGAATGGGCTCTAGAGACTCTGGCTGGAAGGTATCCACCGATTCTGGCAACGCCACCATCTCGAAAATGTAAGGATCGTCCTTCCTGGCAAAAAGGTTGGTAAATATTACGCCGAGTATCAAAAAGAGCAGGGCCGACAGGTGCAGGATACCTGAGAATAGGGCTGCTTTCTTGGTTGTGGGTTCGACCGTCATTTCCATGTTGTTTCAAAAGATCTAGATGTGATGAAGGACACGTGTCTCGCCATAGCCCTTGGGCGACGGCGGAAGGCGCAGTTTGCAATCAAGAGCGGGAGCGTAGTTACCTACGTGACCAATCGGATTGCGAGCTGGAACGCAGCCCTTCGCGCATGCGCCAGTGCGCCGTAGCCTTGGCGAAGGCTGTATAGATTTTAGCCTTCTAAAGGGCTTTGTAAAGACGCCACTTTCCGTGAAGTCTAAAAAGTATCTATTAATATCCATAACACACATTTTTAAAATGATATATCTCCTGCTCTTGGGTGATGTCGCATTCTGCTCGGTATGAAGGCGTTTGAAGCGTTAGGGTTTACTTTACCCGGGTATCTAAACTGATTCGTGATAAGTTACTTTGTTTCAATAAATCCAGCACTTCGATGATTTTTTGATACTGAATCGTCATATCCCCGCGCAAATGGATCACTGGCGGATCGTTTTGCTGAGCCAACAATTTGATTCGATTCTCAAGCTCATCAAGGGTTACCTGTTCCTGACTCCAATAAAAAATACCTTCTTTATCGATGGAGATGGCCTGAAAGCGGGTTTCCGGAGCAGCTGGTGTCCGTGTAACAGATTCAATGGGCAGATCCACCTGAATGGACTGCTCCAACAAAGGCGTTGTGATCATGAATATAATAAGCAACGCAAAGGCCATATCGATCATCGGAGTCATGTTAATCTCCGACACTGCTGTTAGGCGCTCTTTCTTATGAAAACTCCGGGCCATAATTAGAATCGACGGGAAACCGTATCCTCGAGTTCGATACGATCCGCTACTGAGCTGGCGAAGTTTTCCAGTTCAATGACGCGTTTTTTAGTGAGTGAGAGCAGAAAATTGTATCCAAACACCGACGGGATAGCCACCAGAAGACCGGCCACCGTTGTGAGTAATGCGCCCGATACACCGGGAGCCAGGCTGGCAATACTGGCGCTGCTTCCCAGGCCGATTGCACCAAAGGCGTCCATCACCCCCCAGACAGTTCCCAACAGACCCATAAAGGGTGCCCCAGTCACAATGGATGCCAGCAGTACCATTTTTTTCTCATATAATAAGCTTTGGTTTGCTACCGCTCGTTGGAGAGCATTCTCGGCATGTGAAACAGCGTTTTCCTGGTCGGAGCCAGACGAATCAATTTCCACCGCTCGAAAATAGGATTGGGTAGCAGCTTTGACCAAGGCGGCATAGGGAATTGAGTCGCTAAATGCCTTTTTACCGGCGAGTTCCAACAACGAAGTCGCCTGATTGATCTTGGCTTCGAAATGCAGATTGAGCTTATAGAGCTGATCGAGCTCCATGGCTTTTCCAATCATGACCGTCCAGGCAAGAGCACTGAAAGCGCCAAGCGCCAGAATAATCAGCTGCCCGGCGGTGTTGGATTGGAAAAAGTAGGTTAGCAGTCCGGGATCGTTGGATTGGGCTAGGATTATGGTCATAGTCGGTTGGGAGGACCGTAATAATTAATTGAATCCTATATCATCTTACCCATTCTTCTCGGGCTTCAAAGGTAAAATGAATTCAGGGTGTAGATTTTTCTTTAAGGATTGATCCCCAACAAGCATCCTCTTCCTTGTCATCGCTTTCAGATTACAAACAGAACGATAGAATATTGCCCAAATATGGATCATAAAGCCCTTACTCTAAAACAGCTAAGCAAGCACGGATCGGAAATTTCCCATAAACATGCTCTTGTCGGATTTGATGGTTTCGTCGATCGCATCAGCTCGGTCGTAGACAAACGATTCGGTCAGGGAGACAAATTCGAACGCATAGAAACCATTGATGTGTTCGGACACCGCATCCTTGCAGCAGCCGGAAAGAGCACCAACTTGGAGCTGTTCATTAATTTTGAGAAACTGGGCGGCAATGGACCCATAATGGCCAATGCCTTACTCAACGCCGGTGCAAAGACGCGCTATATCGGCGCACTGGGTGATGAGATCATCCATCCCGTCTTCCGGGAGTTTGCCAAAAGTACAGGAGCTATTTCGGTGGTGGATCCCGGCATTACCCACGCTCTGGAGTTTTCCGATGGCAAAATCATGCTCGGGACCATGAGCTCTCTCGATGGACTGAGTTACGATTCGATCCTAAAACACGTCAGCGAAGGAGATTTCTTCGATATCTTTTCACGGCAGGACCTGATCTGCATGGTTAATTGGACGATGATCCCCAATATGACCGAGCTATTTGGTGATTTACTCGATCACGTCATACCCAACCTGCCCCCCCGGGATACCAAACATTACTTTTTCGACCTGGCTGATCCGGTAAAACGCCCGGAAGGGGAAATTGAAAACGTGTTACGCACCATAGCTCGTTTCCAGAATTATGGGCATGTCACCCTCGGCCTGAACCTAGCTGAAACCAAACAAGTATATAGAATTCTAGGTAAGTCCGAAATCGATGCCGATCCGGACGCTCTGAAAACCATGGCTACCTTTATTCGCAACGAATTGAGTATCGGCTGCGTGGTGGTACATCCTAAAGAATCCGCCGCTTGTGCCACCAAGGATGAAATGTGTTGGATCCCCGGACCTTACACCGAGAACCCAAAAATCACCACCGGTGCCGGTGACCATTTTAACGCTGGCTTTACCTCCGCGCAGCTTCTCGGTTTCCCGCCTCTGGCTTGCCTGACCGTCGGCGTCAGTTTCAGTGGCCATTATGTCCGCACGGGTGAAAGCCCAAGCCTAACCAAAGTGCAAACTTTTATCCAAAACTGGAAAGACGATTAATGGCGAACCCGGGACAGGGATTGTTCATCACATTCGAGGGTTCCGAAGGCACGGGGAAAACTACCCAAATCCAGCGCTTGGCCTCCAAGCTGGAGAACCAGGGTCGCAAGGTGATTGTGAGTCGCGAGCCAGGAGGAACACCGCTTGGGGAAGAAATCCGGCATTTGCTCAAACACGCTTCCAGTGGTCAGAGTATGGTTCCCCGCGCCGAGCTCCTACTTTTTGAAGCCAGCCGCGCTCAGCACGTTGATGAGCTTATCCAACCAAACCTGGATCAAGGCAACGTGGTTATCTGTGACCGTTTCCTCGACTCCACGACCGTTTACCAGGGAGTTGCCCGGGCCATCGATGCTGATGCGGTCGATTCGATCAATCAGTTCGCTATCGGAGTTACCCTGCCAGTTGTCACTGTGCTGATCGACCTCGATCCGGAAGAAGGCTTTCGCCGTATCCAGTCGCGAAATACGGAACCACCAGATCGCATGGAGCAAGAGCACATCGATTTTTATAAATCTGTCCGGCAGGGTTATCTAAAACTCGCTGGCAATCACCCAGAACGTTTCCTGGTCGTGGACGGTCAGCAATCTATCGACGCTGTCGAACAATTCATTTGGGATGGGATTAAAGAACGTATTAACTGAACCTCTAAAATCATCTAACCCGGTGGAGGTCCTGGAGCGTTCCCTGGAGAAGGGTCGACTTCCACACGCAATGCTTTTGCACGGCGACCACTACCCTTTCCTGGAGGAAGTCGCTTTGGGGTTGGCATCCGTGCTGCTCGATGTTCCAATCAGCAACGACCCGGAACAGGAACGATTCGAACGCGTTGAAAAGCACCCAGACTTTTTTCCACTTCGACCGTCCAAGAAAGCTCGCTCCATTCGTGCGGAAGACACGCGCGAATTGATCAGGCAAATTCAGCATTCGCCTCACCAGGGAGAACGAAAAGTTGCAATCGTGTATGAAGCAGATCGGCTTGGAGCGTCCAGCCTATCTTCCAGTGCCAATATAATCCTCAAAACACTAGAAGAACCACCTCTGAATACGACCATTGTATTAATATCAACTCGCCCGTATTCCCTTTTAGATACTATTCGGAGCCGATGTTTCAATTTCCGGATTCCGGCTCCCTTCGAGCCGACGCATGACGAATCGTGGCAGCGTTGGTTGGTTGATTATTCAAATTTTCTCGATAGCCTGACCGATCTGAAATCGGACAAGGAGAAGATAACAGCTTCGATCATGTCGGTTTACGGATTGGTGGCCAGGTTCAATGGTATACTGGGCGAGCTGGTTGCCGGGAACTGGAAAACCGAAAGAGAAAAACTGCCCGAAGATTTGTCGGACGAAGAAAAAGATGCCACTCGTGAAGGATTGTCAAAAGGTATCCGTGCTAAGCTTCTTAAAGAAATCGAACACCAGACGCGCGAAACAGCTGCCCCCTATCTCCGAGGTGAAAAGACCGGGGACATCACACTTAAATTCACCGACAGCATCCAGCAGCTCGAGGAAGTCATCGGACTACTCAACGTGAACCTTAAGGAAGAAACCGCCCTCGAGGATTATTTTCTCTCATGCATGCGTATCTGGACGAGATGAGCCGCAAGCGGCAGGATGATCCTCCAGAAGTAAAGTAGAACAGGCATCTTGCCTGTTTGTTGATCAAAGACTTAAACAGGCAAGATGCCTGTTCTACTTCATGAAATAGCAATTTCAGTTTCGAATCTTTTCAGTCGCTGAGCGACTGCAAATACGCCACGAGTTGATCCAACTGTTCTTCCTGAATCACGGTTGCGTACGGCGGCATCGTCGGAACAAAGCCTTTCACAACTTTTGAAGTTGAATTCATGATCGAATCGCGAATGTAAGCTTCGTCCGCAATGAGTTTACTGCCGTCCAAAAATTCACGTTCTCGCCCGATCAAGCCATAAAGGCTGGGGGCAATTGTTCCTGCTATTGGAAGATGACAAGCTTGACATCCCATAGCATTAAAAACCTGTTGCCCTGCTTCAGCTTCAGGGCTGAGTTGAACCACATCTGCAGGATCTCCAAACATGGGCGGAACAGTCATTAGCCCATAAACCGATACGGTCCCAACGAGGAATGTTGCGTATATGATTTCCTTCCAACGCAGAATTGTCCGGTAGCTATTCATCATATACTTGATGATGATCAGCCCAATAATGACCACCG
>JAPUIL010000223.1 GCA_027297085.1 Verrucomicrobiota bacterium
ATATGACCGCTGTTCCGTACGCTATCAGGGGAAGGTCGGGTAAAAAGGTATTTACCGTTGATGGGTGACCATACAGAGGAACAGGCCGGGCCAAGTAAAGATTTGAACCATAATACGCTTGGCAAGGCTCTCCGCCCGAAAGATCGTTTTCCGCCTGAACTCTCGGGTCGGCAAAAGGCATTCAAGTGGTTCGTTTACGGGGCCGCGCTTGTCGCAGTTTTGGTTGTGATCGATCAGCTGTTCTTTAATAAACCTTTGATTTTTCCATTCGTTTCATCCTGTCCTTGTTGGGTCTACATCGCTCTAGGAGTCTTTCTAATTAACCTATATCACATCTGTTATTTTCACCACCGTAGCCTCGTCCACGAGGCACGTCTCGTCGATCGAAGTGTTGTCGAGGGCATGATCCGCGATGCCAAGTCTGCGGAGCCTCGCCTGACAGAGCCTGCGGAGAAGCCAGATGACTTTGAACGAAAGAAGGCGGAGTTGATTGAGGAGGTGGATGGTCTTAGGACACGCGGCCCTGAGACATGGACCGAGTACCAAGTTTTGCTACTGGATCAAAAATTAATCGATTTTATGAAAGTGGATGATTTACGAGCGTATGCTCATTCAAGTCTTAACACTCTTTCTGATTACGTTCAGGACGTCACTTATCCAACCGACATAAGCCAATACGACGGCTGGAAAAATCGGATTGAGACCGCCATCGAAAAAATTAATAAAGCTAAAGAGCCTGCTATAAGGGATGACGCCGCTGAACTGCTTCGGGCGGAAATGCGAATGATTCTCGACGATTTAGCTGATTTCGACGCTTACTGGGCGGTTGGTTCAATCTTTCGAATCTGGATAATCGTTGGCGTCGTACCCTTTGTCGTTTTTTTGGTTATGGGCTTGTTGCCCTTGTTGCATCCCGCTGGTGATAGTGTCCTCGGCATCATAAATTGGGGTTTGCTTGGCGTCGCTGGTGCGCTAGCGGCTGCCCTCCACGGGGTGTACAAACCTGACTTCGTAGAAGTTGGGTATACAGAAGGCAAAAAAGATCTCACCCGTGCTGGTTTAGGGGTCGGGTTGGGATTTTTAGCTGGGTTAGTCACTTATGCGGCGATCTCGGCCGGAATAGTTGGAATATTTAAAGATAGATATGTGCCCGACCTTCAAACCCCTGGTTGGATGCAGGGAGGACTTTCCTTTCTTTGGGCAGTTGCGGCTGGATTTTTCTTTGAAAAGATTTTTGCCCAGGTGAAGACTGCCGTGGAAAAAAGATTAGGTATGAATACAGTCTGAGGCATCCAATGAACGAAATTGACAGTTCTAAGGAAAAACTTGTTTCGGCTTATGGCCATGAATTGATCCTGGACCTGCATGGATGCAATCCGGAAACTTTTACCCGCGACCACTTGGACCGGTACTTCACCGAACTCTGCGACCTGATCGATATGGAAAAGTGTCAGGTCCACTACTGGGACGATGTGGGTATTCCTCCTGAAGAACGGCAGACCTCGCCGCTGACCAAAGGCACGTCCGCCGTATGCTTCATCCTCACCAGCACCATCGTGGTCCACACCCTCGACGACCTTGGGGCGGTCTATGTGAACATCTTTTCCTGCAAGAAATTCGACCCGGGGGTGGCGGCAAAGTTTACCGTGGAATGGTTCGAGGCCGATCCGTGCAAACCCACTTTCATAAAGCGCATGTGACAGATTAGGGGGAGGGAGATGAGCATATTTCTGTCTGAAAAAGAGTTTGATATTCCGGCGGCGCCACGACACCGGGATCTGCTGTCGCACATTCCGCAGGCCCTTAAATTCCGGCTGGCTGATGACGCCTTTCCCGTGCGGTTCGTGATCACGCGGTCTGACCGCGAGCATTACCATTGCGAGGTTGGTGCGCTAACAGGGATTGAAAACTTGGGTTTCGAGCGACCGGAACCGATCTTTCGGTTTGTTCGACGAAGTGTGGAGCGCACCGACACTTTTAATGCGGTCTTCCTCGTCCCCACCGGCATCGGAGCCGAGATCGGCGGCCATGCGGGTGACGCCATGCCGGTGGCGAGGCTTCTGGCGGAGGCCTGCGACGTCCTCGTCACCCATCCAAACGTCTTAAATGCTTCCGATATCAATGAGACTCCCGCAAATGCCTTTTACGTCGAAGGGAGCGTCATTTGTCGCCTTTTAATGGGCACGGTCGGGCTCCAACCGGTCCGCGCAAACCGCGTGCTCGTGGTGATCGACAAGCATGACGACGAACTGTTCGTGAATGCGGCCGTTAACGCCGTGAGCGCAGCACGCGCTTCTTATGGGCTTCATTGTTCACGCGTGATCCAGCTGGATCCCCCGGTGAAGCTGAAATCTCGCTACACGGATTCCGGCCGGGCGGGCGGCGAAACCGAAAACCTGGATTACCTTTTCCGGATACTCGAGGACTATCGGGACGAATACGACGCCGTTGCCATTTCATCGGTGGTTGATGTCCCACACAGCTACCACCAGGATTATTTCGACCGCCAGGGAGAGATGGTGAATCCCTGGGGTGGCGTGGAAGCCATGCTCACGCATGCCATCTCAAGCCTGTTCAATGTGCCTGCGGCCCATGCGCCCATGTTTGAATCTCGGGATATTGCGAATGCCGATCCGGGGATTGTCGAGCCGAGGATGGCGGCGGAAGCGGTGTCGCTTACCTTCATGCAGTGCATTCTCAAAGGAACCCAGCGGACCCCGAGGATCGTCGTCGGCGATGAGGCGATCCGGCACCCCGGCGTTCTTGACGTATCGGGCATTTCCTGCCTGGTCATCCCGGACGGGTGCTTGGGCCTGCCCACCCTGGCGGCCCTGGAACAGGGGATTCCCGTCATCGCGGTCAAGGAAAACCAAAACCTGATGCAGAACGATCTTGCGGCGCTGCCCTGGGCGCCGGGTCAGTTGCGCACCGTGGAAAACTATTGGGAAGCGGTGGGCGTGATGAGCGCGCTGCGGGCGGGTATTGCCCCGGAATCCGTACGGCGGCCTTTGGGATACACCAGGACGGAAGTGCGAAGCCGCGACAAAGATATGGAGGAGCGCGAAAGCGGCGATCAGACTTCCGGTGCTCGATGAATGCTGAAGAGACTTGAACACAGTTCCGTGCCGGGGACATCCGGGCCCGAACCGGGTCCGCAGTTCGAGTTCCGCGTCACGGAGGCCGCACGCCGGTTATTTGGCGATGTATTGGAAAACAGCGTAACCGAATCAGCCGTCTTAAACGCTGTTACGGATGTTGTTGGCCTAGCAGAAGAATCGGCGGAAGAGCGAAAGGAGGCCGAGCCGCCGGGCTCGCCCATCGCCTGCCGGGCGGGTTGCGCTTACTGCTGCTATTCGCGGGCCCAGGTTACGCCACCCGAGGTCATATTCCTTGCCCATTTTATCCGGGCGAAGATTTCAAGCTCAGAACTCGAAGGCCTGAAAACGCGCCTTAAGGAAGCCGACGAAATTACCCATGGAATGACCGATGAAGAGCATGGAGAGTCCGGTGTTCCCTGCCCGCTCCTCGTGGATAATCTCTGTTCCGCATATGACGCCCG
>JAPUIL010000224.1 GCA_027297085.1 Verrucomicrobiota bacterium
TGATCCTGGGGCTGCCCGGTCCAGCTATACCACAATTGCACAGGGCCATAAACCATCACCGCTTCAGGATGCGAATCGAGGATAGCTACCTGCCGCTCCAGCTTATTAGCTATCCAGACATCATCCCCATCCACGTAGGAAATATACTGGCCGGTGGCATGACGAACCCCCAGATTGCGAGAAGCGCTCATACCAAGATTTGCGTGGCCTTCATGCTCCAGATAGTGGATCTGGTCTGGACGCTGGCTCGCATAATGACGGGCGATAAACGAACTATCATCCGTAGAACCATCATCCACTAACAATAGCTCCCAATTGTCGTAGGTTTGAGCCAATACACTCTCGATCGCTTCTTTAAAGAATCGCTCTTCGTTCAGGAAGATAATTATCACAGAGACTAGTGGCTTAGCATTCATCGTATCACACTTTTTTATACGCTAAAATTCTCCTCCGGGATTACCCCTGCTCTCCGGTTTTCAGACCTAGATATTCAATTCGCTCTGAACCATTTACTTCGAAAAAGGCGTTAAAAATAACCAAAGCCTGTTCGCGGGTACAATAGCCATTCTTTACGTAATACCATTGATCAACCGCTGTCTCATTGACGACTTCCGTCAAAGCAACCCTCACTTGTTTATAACCGAGATGACTCAATGCGCCCATTCGATGATGCCCATCAAGGATTAAACCTAGCCGTTCACTATTTTCCCGGACCAGCAGCGCAACACTCGGATAATTATGATACCACAAGGGCCTGTAATTTCTCTTCAGGGAATTGTAGACCTTGATAGTCCGCGCCCATTCACACTCCAAAGTATACCGGTCACCCGGCTCATACCAAAGGTTGCGACCATAAGTCCATAGATCCCGGGTCTGTTTGCCCTCAACCTGATCGTAGTACCAGCCAAAAGGGATGCCCCCATTGCTCGTATCCGTTTCGGTCAATCCTCCCCAGGGATAGGTCCCCAGATAAAATTCAGCTGAGCTCGATCGCCGCTCGGCATCGTGTAAAAACAGCAAATCATTCAGAGTCCGGACAGACCTAATTTTATCATGCACATAAAAGCGCCAGAACAGGCTCTGCTCCAAGACATTCTCAGCAGGATATTGCGCACACTCTTTGAGGAGGGCGCAGTAACAATTCCACCCCTCTGGCCCAAAGGAGAAAGCAAATTCGTCCTTGATTGAGTCCATGGGTATAGTGACCAGCTTGCCAGTTAAAGCCAATTTTGAGTATTTGACTAAACCTGAAAATTGAAGTCGAAAACGTTTCAGCCTTGCACGTTGTTTTTTGGGCAACCAGGAAAAACTCGCCATTATTGCCCTTTCTTACAGATATCGTGAAACCAGTGACTCTGGCGATCCCGGGCATTGGCATCAACAATCTGAACAGCCTGGCTGAGGATAGTCGCGTCTCGAAAGCCCGTATCGGCGATTTCACTACTGGAATTTTTTTTAGAACTCATTTTAATCTTCAACCGTCCAAGCATGCTGGCGTAAGCAAACAACCAGGTCTCGCTCCGGAATTTTTCCTGAACCGAAAATGTTGCTCCCTTCCAGGTCAAAATAGGCAGCATACTGTATATGATCAGCTGTGATGGCTCCACCCGCCCGGATAAGCGAAAGATTTATATAACCCCTTCCAGGGGTCAGAAATAAAGGTTCCGTCACACAGGTCACCTGACCCTCGGGTGGGAGAACATCAGGAATACCGCCAACAATATCGCTGTCCAGCGATATGAGGCCAATATTACTATGGTAATCGTAAATAATTGCCGAGAACTGAGGATGCAGGATGGGCTTTTCACTGCGGTAACCAATGGTCACTTTCAACCGGCTGGTAGAACGAATGACCTCATCATCGTCTGCGCTGGTTATTTGGCAGGAAATTATTCTGGCACTGCCATCTCCCGAACGGTCTTTACGTTGCTCTAAAGAGGTGCTCTCGGATAACATCAGCACTTGTACGGATTGTAAGTATTGGTCGACGACATTTTTAGTCGGACCCTGACCAATTAATTTTCCGGATTCCAACAGGTAGGATCTTTGGCAAAGCGCCTGAAGGGTCTCCATGTTATGGCTCACAAATAATACCGTTCGCCCTTCCTGAGAAGACACATCTCCCATCTTGCCCAAACACTTCTTTTGGAATGCGGCATCCCCAACCGCGAGGACTTCATCCACGATCAAAATATCAGGCTCCAGGTGGGCGGCTACGGCAAATGCCAACCTGACTTGCATACCGGAGGAATAGCGTTTTACAGGAGTATCCAGAAACTTCTCTACCTCGGCAAATGCCACAATCTCATCAAACTTCCGATTAATCTCAGCTCTGGTCATCCCCAGAATGGCACCGTTAAGGTAGATATTCTCCCGCCCCGACAACTCTCTGTGAAATCCGGTTCCAACCTCCAGGAGGCTGGCGACCCGGCCTTCGATTTCGATTCGACCCGTGGTTGGCTCGGTGATTCGGCTCAATATCTTCAGCAAAGTTGATTTACCGGCGCCGTTACGTCCGATGATGCCGATAATTTCACCTCGATTCACTTCCATGGAAACATCTTTCAATGCCCAAAACTCTTCATACTTTGGGGTTTCAGAGGTTTTGGAAAACGACTGCCACAAACGTTTCGCGGAAGCCCTTGCTCCATCTGTGAGCTTGTCTCGCAACATTGTATACCTGCGCGCGCGCAGATGGCTAATCACATACTTCTTACCAAGGCCCTTGATTTGGATCACCGCATCAGACATTTGCCGAACTCCTTCCTAAATAACATCTGCGAAAACACCCTCCATCTTGCGGAAGTATCGAATACCGCCTACTAACATTAGGACGACCAGTCCGATCGACAGTGCAAATCCAGGCCAATAGAAAGCGGTTGAATCCCCCAGGATGGCCCAGCGAAAACCATCAATTACCCCGACCATCGGATTGATAGAATAGAGAAGTCGCCACTGCTCCGGCACAATACTGCTGCTGAATCCAACCGGTGATAAGTAAAGACCAAACTGCACGATAAAGGGAACGACATGGCGGAAGTCCCGATACTGGACATTCAGCGCCGCCAACCAGAGGCCACCCCCCATAGCTGCTGCGAAAGCGATCAGAATAAATAGCGGCAATGTCAGGACGCGCCAGCCAGGCACAAAGCTGTACCAACCCATCAACCCCACCAGAATCACACCGGAAATCAAAAAATCTACAAAGCTCACCATGACTGCGCTGGTCGGTATAATTAAGCGAGGAAAGTAAACTTTGGAAATGAGACTGGAGTTAACGACTAAGCTGTTGCTACACTCAGTCAGGGCATTTGCAAAGAATTGCCATGGCAACATAGCGGCAAAAACCAAAATGGGATAAGGTACACCGCCAGAAGGCAGTTTGGCCAACTTGCCAAACACAATTACAAAAACTACCATGGTTAAAAACGGTCGCACCAGAGCCCATGCGACGCCAAACACCGTTTGCTTATAACGCACCAGAAAATCACGCCATGCCAAAAAGAAAAACAACTCCTGGTAGCGCCATAGATCCTTCCAGTATACCCGTTCAGTGCGTCCTGCTTCAATAATGAGTTTTCTTTTTTTCATGCACAATGATTGGGGTCATCTAAGTTAGGGTGGTTTTGGGCGAATCTGCGGTCCGTTCCTTTCGAGGGGGTCAAA
>JAPUIL010000225.1 GCA_027297085.1 Verrucomicrobiota bacterium
CGTTTTTCTGCCGCGTGAAGCGTTCAAGGGTCTGGGGCCGATACGCACTTTCGGGCGCAAGGTCGAATTCCGGATTCGCTACATATTTGCTCGTAGACTAGCGTTGTTCGGTTATGCCAGGCCTCCGCGCATTGTGCCGGGCCCGCGCTCGCCGGGAAACGTGAATGCCGTCGGCAATAGTACTGCGATTGGGCTTTTTTATCAACCACAAATTCCCGAGATTACACAGATGTTCACCGATTTCGAGGCGGTGATCTCAGGTTTGCACAGTCGAGTTACGGAGGACGATGCAGACTTTCTCGCTGTCTTTTTTCCGGTTCGGATCCAAGTGTCAAAGAGAGACTGGGAGCTCTTACGGCGTGCATACGCCCTTGACCCGAGTGCCTTTGATCTGGACTACCCGAACACGCGACTCGGCTCATTCTGCCGCGACCGGGGAATTCCATTTGTTGATCTGCTGCCATCGATGAAGGCGGTGACGGAAACCGAGGGCGTGTCGGTCTTTCGACGGCTCGGAGACATGCATCTCAACGAGCGTGGGCAGCAAATATCCGCGACGGCCATTTGCGATGAGTTGATCCCCAATCTCGGAAAGTAAGGGTCGGGAGGCGATTCGGCGAATACCGGTACAGCGATGATTCCCAATGCAATAGGCTGTTTGATGCACCGTCCCCAATTAATACCACCTTTCACTAAGAATGCGACCGTGGCAGAATGGATTTTGGGCTGGAGCAAGGCTGCGGCCCTTGACTGGGCCCAGGTCCTGGCAAGTGCCGCGAACGCCGCACCCGCCCCAAAGCCATCTGTCCCACTGGGATGCGCTCCTTATGGAAGTTCGCAGCGTTCCGCCCTCCTGCAAGTATCCAGATACTCGCAGGAAGGCGCACCTTGCGCTGCTTCCAGAATGAGTTGCACCACGGTCGCATTCTTAATGAAAAGTGGTATAATCCAAAAGGTCTGTGTATTCCGCATATGGCTGCTCATTTGCTCACAACTAGTTTATTAATCCGTTGTCAGATTCGGAAGTCAATATCCCCCTTTAACTTATCACTTTCACTGACTTTCAGAGGTTCATTTTACCTCACGGCGATTTTGCCACATGGCGAGGTCCATCTTCAGGTCGCCTCGGCCGACGGGCTCGCCGTTTGCACTGGGTATCAATAGTTTTGGATTTCTAAAATATCCGACGGGCCGCACGTTGTGGCCGGGGTATTTTAATCCATCGCCCAGGTCATACCGGGCGGTGTCCAATAAGGCCATAAGGCGTTTAGTAATTTTCGGGTGCTCTTCGATCACATTGTTTTTTTCGCTGATGTCATTGCTCAGCTGATACAAGGCTGGCTTTCCTTGATCGCCTTTGAGGTGAAGTTTCCATTCACCACTTCGCACCGCATCCAGCTCGTTTTTGCGGTAGTAGTAAAACGCATTGTATCCGGACTGGGCGCCCAGTTGGCCTGAAAGCAATGGCCAGATATCATGGCCGTCAATGATCCGGTCCGAAGGTGCGGCTGTTCCTGCCAGACGTGCCAGGGTGGGAAGCAGGTCCATGGTGCTGGTCACTTCGTCGCAACTGGATCCCGCCTGAATGCGGCCCGGCCAACGGACGATGCAAGGTTCGCGCATGCCACCCTCGAAGGTGGTTCCCTTTTTGCCGCGCAGGGGATCCGCGATGCCTACTGCCGGTCCATTGTCGGAGGTGAACAACACCAGCGTGTTGTCATCTAGTCCCAGTCGCTTTAGCGTATTAAAAATCTCACCCACCGACCAGTCGATCTCCTCGATGGCGTCTCCTAAAATTCCATTGCCACTCCGGCCCTCGAATTTCTTTCCTGCGTTCAGTGGTCTGTGCACCATGACATGAGGCATGTACAGGAAGAACGGGTTATCCTTGTTTGCTTCGATAAAGCGCAAGGCTTCAACAGTAAGATCGCCGGTGATGGTTGTCTGATCCGTTATTTCTCCGACTACGGTTTCGCCGCGCAGAAGTGGAAAAGGAGGAAAGTTGCGACCCCTCCCCTTGTTACATGGGTTCATGTCATTCGAGTAAGGGGTCCCATAGTAAACATCGAAGCCATGGCGAGTAGGCAAAAACACTGGCTGATCACCCAGATGCCATTTGCCGATACATGCCGTCGAGTAACCTCGCACCTTTAATACCTCCGCGATGGTTATCTCGTCCGGATTGAGGCCGTGTTCATCGCCGGGCATCAATACTGGATGCCAGGTGCCATGCATGAGGCCGACACGTTTCGGATAGGAGCCCGTCATCAATGCCGCGCGCGACTGGGTACACAAAGGCGCGGCGTAGAAACTGGTCAGGCGCATGCCTTCCTCGGCCATGCGGTCCAGATGAGGTGTGCGGTTCAAGGTTGAGCCGAAGGGCCCAATGTCGGCGTAACCCATGTCGTCGATGAAGATGACTACAAAATTGGGCGGCCTATCCGCCGCGTTTGTTTTAGTACTGCCAAGACCGGACAGAATAAAGAGTATAAGGAGGCTGGCTTTAAGGAGTGTTTTCATGATCAGGATTTTTTCTTTACGATAGGCGATTGCAATTGGCGTTTTCCTTCATCAAACAAACGAACGCCGGAGCCTGTAATAGCCAGGTCGCCCAGTTCTTCGCGGGCTTGTTCTATTCGTTTCATGAGTGATTGGACAATGCGCGGATGTGTCTTTGCCACGTTGGTCGACTCGGAGGGATCCTGGTCCAAGTTATAGAGCTGGATTTCTGACACTTCTTCGATCATGCGACCCCACCAACCGGTGCCACTTGGATTGTCGGAGCGAGGCACAACGAGTTTCCACGATCCCGCCCGGACACCTGTCAACAGGCAGCCTACATAGTAAAAATAGTCTTCTCGTGGACTGGTTTTGGTTTTGTTGAACAAAAAATCGGAGGCGTCATGACCATCGATTTCCGCTTTGGGCAAATCAGCACCTGCGAGGGCAGCGAAGGTGGGCAGCAGATCCATGGTTGAGAGTAATTGGTCAGACGTGCTTCCGGCAGGAATCTTCCCGGGCCAACGTGCGATGAACGGGACACGAGACCCACCGTCCCAGGCGCTCATTTTCCAACCGCGTAAAGGATCGGCGCTTCCGGAATGATCGCGCGGAATGAAGGGTGCTCCATCGGGTTTCATTGCTCGGGTAGTTTCTACCCAGGGTCCATTGTCTGAAGTGAAAACAACCAGGGTGTTTTCATCCAGCTTCAGCTCTTTTAACTTTTTGAAGATCTCGCCACAGGACCAGTCGATTTCCTCGATGGTATCGCCATAGGGGCCGTATTCAGATTTACCTTTAAAATTTTCCGAAGCACCTACGGGGATGTGGGGGAGGTTATGAGCCAGGTAGAGGAAGAAGGGGTGTTCTTGGTTCTTCTCAATCCATGCGAGCGCTTCGCGTGTATAATCTTGAGTGATGTGGTCCCAGCTTTCGACGGCTTCGACTATCACCTCTTGATTTCGCATGATCCTGCTCCGCATTTCCGTATCGTCCACGTAGACAGTAAACCCATTAAAACGTGGCGTACCATAAAAGTAATCGAATCCTTGGGCGTTGGGCATGAGAGCTGGATCAAAGGAATTTTCAGGTCCTTTCGGATTTCCAGCTAAATGCCATTTCCCAATTAGAGCTGTCGCGTATCCCGCTCCTTTGAGTATTTCAGCCATGGTGATCTCCTCGGGATGCGGCACGGTATGGAGGTTCTTAACGTTGCCCGGTTCACCGACTCGAATCGGATATGACCCTGTCATGAGCGCAGCGCGCGAAACCCCACAAACCGGTTGGGCGTAAAAACTCGTAAGGATCAGTCCTTCATCTGCCATTCGATCCAGGTGAGGGGTTTTAATCGTCTTGGACCCGAAGCAGCCCAGATCGTTATACCCTTGGTCGTCAGTGAATATGAGAATGATATTTGGCTGCGCTGCAAATAGTGCAGGGCAGAATATCAATAGGGTCAAAATCAGACTTTTCATTTTTGCATCCATTCTGCGATTGGTTTTGTAGGGCGTTGCTCCAGGGGATCGAAGAAGCGCATGTTTTTTCCGACTCGGTCGTGATCGCCCAAGTCTTTGCGGGTGCGTTCGGCGAGGGCTAACAACTGCTTTACGATTTCCGGGTGTTGTTTTGCAACATCCTTGCTCTCTTCAATATCAGTCTCGAGGTCATAAAGTGCCGGTTTCTCAAAGCCAATATCGTCTTGTGGATGGATGTGTTTGTTAACTGCGAAATTTCCCAGCCATTGTGGGTGCCGCTCCCGTGGTATATGCAGTTTCCAATCGCCTTGTCGGACCGCTTGTAAGTGGGACAGGAAATAATAGAAATAAGTTTTATCTGCATTGGTATTTTCGAAGCGGCCTGAAAGGAGGTGCATGATGTTCTCTCCATCGATCACTCGGTCTCCCGGGAGTTTTGCGCCGGCCAATTCAGCGATAGTAGGGAACAGGTCCAGGGTTGAAGCTAGTTCATTACAGACCGTTCCTTGGGGAATTCGTCCTGGTGCCCAGGCGATGGCTGGAACTCTTACGCCACCTTCCCAAGTTGATACTTTGCCGCTCCGCAACGGTTCTGCAGAACCACCATGATCTGTGGGCCTGAATCCATTTTCAAAGTCCTGGTTTTTGATCAGCCAAGGGCCGTTGTCGCTAATGAAAAACACGTAAGTATTATCCGTTAGATTCAGTTCCTTGAGTGTTGTGAAAATTCTTCCGGCGTTGTAGTCGATTTCTTCCACCACATCGCCGTACAATCCGCGTTCCGATTTGCCTATGAATTCCGCAGAGGCTGCTAATGCGGTATGAGGCATGGTGTGAGGGAGATAAACGAAAAAGGGTTGGTCCTTATTTCTTTGAATGAATCCAATCGCTTCATCCGTGTAGCGTTTGGTCAAGGTGGCCATATCCGCATTTTTTTCGATGGCGGTACGATTCCTAAACAGGTGTACTTTCTTATCGTTACTTGTTGGAGTACCAAAAAAGTAATCGAAGCCCTGATGGTTTGGCATCAGGTCGGGATAAAAACTATCCTGGGAATGTTTCGCCAAATCCCATTTACCAAAACAGCCGGTGGCATAACCGAGGGGTTTCAGTAATTCAGCGATAGTAATCTCTTCGGAGTGCAGGGCTGGATGAATCCGTTTGATGTTGTCGCGCTCTGCTACGCGCAGGGGATAACAACCGGTCATCAGTGCCGCTCGGGAAGGACCGCAAATAGGTTGTGCGTAAAAGTCAGTGAACCGCATACCTTCGGCGGCCATACGATCGAGGTTCGGGGTCAGGATCGTCTTCGATCCATAACTACCCAAGTCGTTAAATCCCAGGTCGTCGGCGAAGAGGATGATGAAATTGGGCTGCGAAGGTTTACGGGTGGTTTGTGCGAGCACTCTCGAGTCGCCGGTTTTCCGTTGTGCAGTTCCGGTAGTTTTCGAACTACCCAATTCGCGTCGTGCAGCGGTGGCGTCTAAAAGGAGTTGGTCAACTATTTCTGAATTTGTGGAGGCAACATTCGTAGATTCGCCGACATCCTCCGCCAAGTTTACCAGAAACGGTTCTGCCAGTTCCTTAAATTCCTTATTTCCGCCCTTATGCCAAAACGGAATATCCTCTACAGTGCGCGGCAGATGCATTTTCCAATCCTTCTTTCGCACGGCTTGGAGATTTCGGTCGTTATAGTAGTATTCGATTTCCCGCGGTGGTTCTTTGGATTCGCCCATCAATAATGGCCAGATATTCTTACCGTCGAGGATGCGGTCATTCGGAAGTTTTGCACCGGTAATGGCAGCAATTGTTGGTAGGACGTCCATCGAACTGATGGCTACTTCGCAGGGTTCTCCCTTCGGCAAATGTTTGGGCCAATAGAAAATGGCAGGTACCCGATGTCCGCCTTCGAAGGTAACATACTTACTTCCACGTAAGGGTCCGGCCGATTTATAATCCTGTGCGAATTGCGGTAGCGGACCGTTGTCACTGGTGAAAATGATGAGGGTATTTTCCGCAATTTCCATTTCTTCCAGCGTATCCAAAATAGTACCCATGCTTACATCTAATTCGGCAATGACATCGCCGTAATCTCCCGCGCGTGATTTTCCCGCGAATGCGGGATTTGGAACCAGAGGGACATGCGGATAATTGTGGGCGAGGTAGAGGAAAAAGGGCTGATTGTTATTGTTCGCGATAAACTCGACCGCCTTTTGCGTGTAATTCGAAATCAGCATGGAAAGGTCGGTGGTTTCGGCGATTGCTTCCCGGTCTTTAAAGGATCGTGGATCGTGCCGGAAATTCGAAGGCATACCATAGTAGCTGTCGAAACCGTGGTTGAGGGGATGAAAAACTTCGTCAAATCCGAGGTGCCAC
>JAPUIL010000226.1 GCA_027297085.1 Verrucomicrobiota bacterium
TATGGTACCAGAGAGCGTTAAGCTTTCCGCAATTACACGGAACATACCATAAGGAACCGCTGCACCTGGAGAAGCATCCGCGGAAGTCAGAGTTGGGAACCAGTAAATTGCCAAAGGGTCTCCTTCATCCCAATCACCAGAAAATGGAACACTGCCTGTTGTGCCTTGAAATGCTCCCGGATTATTGCCTCCACCCGAAGCGATATCCCACTTGGCGATCATTACATCATCTCCGGTTACAAACGAGGTGTCTCCAGCTCCGCCGAATCCATTTCGGTTTGCGTCGGCCACCAGAACCACGACCCCTGCAACGGCCATGTCATATCCGCCAGGATCTTTGAGCTTTTCAGCTCCGATGTTGATTGTGATGGCAGCCTGAAGTTGGCTAAGGGCCAAGCCCAAACCCACGAGAGTGAGGATTCCGTATTTCAAAGTTTGGTGGCTCATAAATTTTGTGCTCATAAAAAAGTGGTCGTCAGAGGTTTTTGAGTGGGTTTAATCGGGTGAGGGTTAATTTCCATAGTTGGGGTTGTTAACCCAATCGTCTTCATCTACTTCGCCAGCTATTGCTTTACGAATGATAAATCCTCTTCCCGGGGTGAATACCATGTCACCTCCAGCGTCATCAACGCCTCCGTCTTTGACCCATTTGGCACCATCCCAAGTATATATAGTTGCAGAGCTGATTAGGCGGTTTTGATCGGCAGTTGCGTGATCCCAGACCAACAACTGATCGCCTGTTTCAAATGTAGCAGATAGTCCTGACTCATCGAGAGTCATTTCGATAGGCCGCTGAAGCCCTATAATATTGTCCTGCTCAGATTGATCCTGAAAAATTACCGGAAGCGACAAATCTCCCATAACTACTTCACCTGTAAAAGTGACGGTTGTACTCGTTGTGATGTTGTTACGAAGAATAAAGTAAGAATCGGGGAGAATTATGGTACCTCCGTAATCGACGCCTAAAGTAGCACCTACTTTATTAAAAACGCCGTCTATGTAATAATAGGTAGCTTCAGCCGCTAGATTAATTCCTTCAGCAAAAGATGGGAAAAAGAGCTCGGTTTGCCTATCGACATGTTCGGGAGATTCATGAACTCCTGCTCCTTGAGGAAATAGCGAATCGAGTGTCCAAAATGGATGGATTGAAAAACTGTCGGTTGCAACCGGCCCATCAACCTCCAATGACACCACATCTAATGTGAGAGTATTCGCAGTATTGCTCAGAATAGTCGCATAAGCACCTGCTGCTGCCCCACTCCTCATGAAAGCGTAATAGCTATCTGCCCACTCATCGCCAGCCCAACCGGGACTCCCTTCAGCTGTAAGGTCGGCTCCGGAGACTGAATTAACCACACCGTTAAAAACGGCAGGTTGTTTCAACGGGAGCGATACGAGGGTATCGGAGTCACCTAAAGCGGTAACTTGGATGACGCCGACAGGGTTTGTGGTGGCCTCAATTCCAAATGTTTGAGCGGCAAAATACCCAAACAAAATGATCATTGACGGGATACGGGACAACTTGGCTAATCTCATGGTTTAATGGATTTAGTATTAATTGGGTTAGTCTGCAACAAAATATCGATAAAGTGCAAAATAAATTTTTCAAAACTTTCCTATTTCTTGTGAATCTATTTGGAGTGGAATATTCCGAAATTTCTTCTCTAATGCCACTCAGACATCAGAAAATCGGTTCAGTTTACGATTTCTGTGAAAAATTGGTTATATCTTGACGGAAAATTTACTATTTCCGGGCCTCTTCGTCTTTGAGGAGTTTGAATTCCAACGAATCCAGTAATGCCTCCAGGCTTGCGGCTACAATATTGTCACTGGCACCCACCGTTCCCCAAATGTCCTCCCCATCGCTGGATTCGATAAAAACACGGGTCATAGCATCCACTCCATTCTCAGCTTCCAGAATTCGAACTTTGAAATCCCGCAGCTCTACTTCGTTGATTGCAGGGAAATCCGGGGCAAGAGCAGCCCGAAGAGCTTTATAAAGTGCGCTAACCGGTCCTGTCGACTCGGCGACACAATGGTGAATCTCACCGTTTACTTCGACCTTTACAGTAGCCTCTGAAGCGACCAATTGACTATCATCGCGCCTGCCTTGCATTACTCGATAGCCATGCAAAACAAAAAAAGGACGATGGTGATTCAGAAACTTGGACAATAGAAGTTTAAAGGATGCGTCCGCGGCTTCATACTCATACCCACGATGCTCCATTTCTTTCAGTTGATCCAAAAATACTTTCATCTCGGGAGACTTCTCTTCCACCTCCATCCCCAATTCTTTTGCTTTCATCATGAGGCTGCTTCGGCCAGACATATCGGAAATCAATATCCTCTGTCTATTTCCAACCATTTCTGGCTGAATATGTTCATAGCTCTTTGCTACCTTTAGCGCTGCATTTGCGTGCACCCCGCCTTTGTGAGCAAATGAGGAAGAACCAACAAAGGGTGCTCGAATATCTGACCGGGCATTGGCGAGATCATCTATATAGAGAGATAAATCACGCAATTCCTGCAATCGGCTTTGGCAGAATATTTCCCGGCCCATTTTTAAAACAAGATTGGGAATAATGGATGTTAGATTGGCATTTCCATTCCTTTCCCCGTAACCGTTCATGGTACCTTGAACCATAGTTGACCCTACTGTAACGGCTGCCAGGCTAACAGCTACACCTACACCAGCATCGTTATGGCAATGAACCCCAACAGCCAAACCTTCGAAACGTTCCAGAACAGTCTGAGTTATGGATTCGATCTCAGGAACCAACTTCCCACCATTGGTATCACAAAGGACAAGAAAATCTGCACCACCAGCAACTGCTGCTTCAAGAGTGCTCAACGCATACTCCGGGTTATCTAAGTAGCCATCGTAAAAATGCTCTGCATCAAAAATGACTTCCCTGCCTGAGTCCTTGAGAAATCGAACAGACTCAGCAATCATTGCCAGGTTTTCCTCAGCAGTGGTTCGAAGTACTTCGGTCACATGCAACAACCACGTTTTTCCAAAAATAGTCACCACTTCAGTTTCCGCATCTAGAAGCAACTTCAGTTGCGAATCGTCCTGGGCTTTCAAATTGGCACGACGAGTTGATCCGAACGCAGCCACTTTAGCATGTTTTAGTTGGATAGACTTAATTTCCTCGAAAAAAGCCATGTCTCTGGGATTCGAGCCAGGCCACCCGCCTTCAATGTAATCAATCCCAAATTGATCCAGTTTCTGAGTGATTAGAATTTTGTCTGTGGCAGAAAAGGAAATACCCTCACCCTGAGTCCCATCCCTCAGAGTTGTATCGTAAATTAAAACAGGGCTTTTGCTGGTCATAACTAACTGTGATCTTGCTAAATGTGCTCTCGGATAAAGGTTTTTATGGCATCTGCTTGAGATGCAACCTTATGTTTTAAAATCTGTCGCGATTCAAGTAGCTGCAATGAAGGGTGTGTTGGCTGGAAATCAATACACTCAATGATCGTATCTGGAAACTTCGCAGGATGTGCAGTAGCCAAAACCACCTGCGGATTTCCGGAATCCAAATCAGTCAATCCACACGCAGTATGCGGATCCACTACATAACCATGTTTGGCATACACTTCCGCTATCACTTGCCTGATCCCTTGATCATTTGTGCGACTGCTGGAAAAAGAATCCGAATCGAAATCTGCGAAAGGGTATTTACCGGTTTCCTTAAAAGTGACCATGATGTCGCGAATCTTTTCCGGATCGGACTTTTCAGCATAATACAGAAACCGTTCAAAATTAGAGGCCACTTGGATATCCATGGAAGGCGCCAAACTCGGTCGCACATCAAGAACCTCGTATTCCCCGGTGGTGAACAAACGATGCAAAATATCGTTCTGATTCGTAGCGATTCTGAAAGAACGAATGGGAAGGCCCATTTGTTTGGTCATCCAACCAGCCAAGATATTCCCAAAATTTCCTGTGGGTACAACAAACTCAACTTCATCTCTTACAGAATCAGGTAATCGCCAATACGCATATATATAATAGACACATTGCGCCAATACCCGAGCCAGATTGATCGAATTGACCGCAGATAGAGTTATCTCCTGCCGGAATATTTGGTCGCCAAAAATTTCCTTCAGAACTCGCTGGGTGTCATCGAAGTTTCCTTCCAAAGCGAGGGGAAATACATTCTTTGCTCCCGTGCACGCCATTTGGCGTT
>JAPUIL010000227.1 GCA_027297085.1 Verrucomicrobiota bacterium
AATTATAGACCCCCTTGATGTTAACCGCGTAGATCTTGTCCATCTCCTCAGGAGAGGTAGCTTCTACATTCCCAATGGATGCAATTCCCGCATTGTTAACCAAAACATCGGCTGGACCGCATTCAGTAAACAAGGCCTGCACCGCCGCGGTGTCCGCTACATTCAAGGAGTGGAAACTTGCGTTACCACCCGACTGCCGAATAGCCGCTTCCGTTTCGCGTCCACCCTCCTCATTTAAATCAAGAATATATACCACGGCCCCTTCCTGAGCAAAGCACACAGCCATAGCCCGCCCAATACCCGATCCGGCACCCGTGATGAAAACTTTTTTGTCCTTAAGATTTAAATCCATAATTGATCGATTGCCCAAACGTTGGATGAAACAGCACGGATAAGCAATGAAGCATCTAATCGTTAATGAGTACATTCTAAAATAACAGGGCAAGACTTTCCAGGTCTGCCGCTATCGGAGGATTGCTTTTGGCGCAGACACTATCGCCTTAATGTTCTACCTAAAAACGAAGAGATGGATCGCAACCAAGGTAGTTCCCACAAATTCATTTCTCTTCTGTAGGAGCGCAGCTTGCTCGCGATATGAATGTAGACAAATTACCTGACATCTAAACACTGAAACCTGGCACCTATTATTCCAATACGAAGTAGGAGTTTAACCAAGAGGAGGATAGGGACGGCTACGGCACTACTTCCCAACCTTCGCCAACTCCGCCTCTCGGCGCCTGAGGAATTCGTGAGAGATCTGGATAGCTTTTCTTTGATCGGCTTCATCGTAATCCCAGAATTCCTGAACAACTTTTTCGGCCAGCGGATAGTGTGAACCATCGTCTCCGATATCTTGGCGTAGCTGTGCAAATTTGGCTTTGAGACCATCGCGCACCTGAGCGTATGCAGGATGATCATACACGTTGTTCAGCTCATGCGGATCACGCGCCAGATCATATAGCTCCCAACCTGGAGGGGTTTGTTTGGCTCCTTTGTAGTCACAACCGTAGAAATAGATTAGTTTATGCGTCTTGGTGCGAATCGCCATTTCGCCAGGATTGTCATGGTGAGCCATGTGCATCCAGTAACGATAATAGGCCGCATCTTTCCAACCAACAGGCTCACGTCCTGTTTCACAGATCTGCCTGAAGGATTTTCCCTGAACACTCTTTGGAATGTCCGCTCCGGCATAGTCAAGCATGAGCGCGGGATAGTCCACATTTTCGATGATAGCATCGCTACGGATACCAGATGGGATAGCTTTCGGATAACGCACAATAAATGGCATGCGTTGCGATTCGTCGTAGGCCCAACGTTTGTCCTGAAAGTCTTTTTCACCCAACCAGAATCCCTGGTCGCCCGTATAAATGATCACCGTATTGTCGTAGAGTCCTTCCGCTTTTAAATAATCAAAGAGCCGCTTCAGGTTGTCATCCACACCTTTGACGCAGCGCAGGTATTTTTTCAAATACGCCTGGTATGCGATTCGTGTCGTTTCCACTTCGGTCAGCTCCTCGGAATCATAATCATCCGGAAACTCTTCAGGAAACATTCTAAACAGATCCGTCGCATAGGACCGCCGAGGATTGCGTTTGCCGATTGATGTTCCGATGTGCGGGGTAAGCTCGTCGTTGTGACCGCGTGTGCCGATGGAGCCCCAGGTGTCTGGTACGTCATACAAGGTATCAGGCTCGGGAATATCCACATCAGCCAAATAACTTTGGTAGCGCATAGCGTTTTCAAAGTAATCGTGCGGCGCCTTGAACTGATGGCAGAAAAAGAACGGCTTGTCCGGATCGCGCTCTTCCTTAAACCAATTTAAAGTGGCGTCGGTAATCACATCGGATGAATGCTCACCAGGATAGGCTACCGTGTTTTCCGGCCACGGTTTGTCGCCCTGAATGCGAAACTCCGTATCAAAATATTTCCCCTGCCCCGGCAGAACCTTATAGTAATCGAAATTGGGCTCCTGCTTCAGGTGCCATTTCCCGATAATGGCTGTTTGGTAACCCGCTTTCCTCATCTGAATAGGCAACATCTGCTTGTCGGGCTTGATATTGCCACCCAAGTCGAACACGCCGTTGTTGTGGTTGTATTGCCCCGTGATAATACACGCCCTCGAAGGTGTGCAAATGGAGTTCGTGCAAAACGCGTTGTCGAAGACGATGCCTTCATTGGCCAGCGCATCAATGGTAGGCGTCGGATTTAAACCTTTCAGCACGGTCGCATACGCTCCAATCGCTTGAGCAGTATGATCATCTGACATGATGAACAGAATGTTGGGCTTGTCAGCGGCGTTTAGCGAAGAGGTGGCCAACGCCACAGAGAGAATTGCCAGGGTCAGGCAGGTAACTTTCATAGGGAATAGGATGTACTGAGAACCCTATTGGTTCCGCAAGCGTAATCAATAGCCGCCTCCTTCTCAATGGTTGGATACACGAACAAGATGGAGAATTCTGACTATTACCCAGCCATCAAATCCAAACGATTCATTCCAGACCCTAGATTGTTACTTCAAACCCTTTGCGGTATTCCCGTTTCAGCAAGGCATTTGCGGCTTTATTGCCCTTGAAGCGTTCCTTCTTGGTATTCAGCCAGAGTTTTTTGTTACCCACGCGATGAGCAATGTTGGCCAGGTGAAGCAAGGCCGTGCTGGAGTGTAACTTATCGAGATTGGCGTTGGGTGCTTTGCGCGATTTCACCGATTCGAGGAAGTTTTTGCAGTGGGGTTCATCACCCGGGCGGCCGTAAACTTTTTCTTTAATCCGTCCTCCTGCAGTGGTTACAATCCATCCGCCTCCGTGACGGCCAATCGTCATCATCAATTCGGAACCATAAAGTTCTATCCGTGTTGCGTTCTGCGTCCAGTAGGGGAACTCATCGCTGCGACGAATGGAGCCGTCGGTTTTTCGCATGTATTTGGGAAAATTAGAGTGTTCTAAGGTCATAATAAATTCGGGAAACTCATACACCGTTTCGAGAAGATCAGGCACTTCTGAATCATCGCCTTTATGCTGTAAACGCCCACCCGCGCTCGACACCGACAGTGGAAATCCCGGATCACCCATCAACATGGCAGCGAGGTCGATTTGATGCGCGGCATCGTCTGCCAGATCCCCTCCCGAGTAGGTCCAATAATGGTGCCAACCACCCTCAAAGATATCTTGATGCCAGTCGCGCATGGCAGCAGGGCCCGTCCATTCATTCCAATCAAAGTCACGTGGCTTATCGCCGGGATCCTTTAAATGAAATGGATCACCGGGCTTGAGGTTGTAAACCTTTACCAGGCGTATGTCACCCAGGTTACCTGATTTTACGTAGTCGAGAGCCTTGTGATTGTAAGGAGCGCTGCGATTTTGAGTTCCAACCTGGAGTATACAATGGTTCTTTTTTGCTAGCTTCTGCATTTGCTGACTCTCCCAAATGTTGTGAGCATGCGGTTTTTCCACATAGACATCCTTGCCCGCATTTAAGGCCAGGATAGCGGCCGGACCATGCCAATGATCAGGCGTGGCAATAATAACCGCATCCACATCCTTGTCGTCGAAGACCTTCATCATGTGGTGGTAGGTCTTGGGCTTCTTTTTCTGGATATCCGCGACCGATTCAGCAGCTCTATTAATCCTTTCAGGATTAAGATCACAGAGTCCCACAAGCTCCCCACCCTGTCGAATCATGTTATAGGTAACCGTTTGGCCTCGGCCTCCACAACCAACCAGAACAAAGCGTACCCGCTCATTCGCTCCGATTACGCTGGACCAGGCTGAACGGTTTAAAGTAAGAACGGAAGTCGCTGCGGCGGCTGTGGTGATAAAATTTCGGCGATTCATAACTGGTGTTTTCATAGAAGTTCTTTGATTGGTTTCTAATGGATAACATACTCCGACCGAAGTATCGAGCCTCTAATAATATGAGCCGCCGACTATGAGCTCAACATCAGCAAATTTTTACGGCAAGCGCTCCGCTGAAAATACTTTGCCAATTGGCTTGGCAGGAAGAGTGGCTTTCCATTGATCGAGTTTTCCCAACATGTGTTTCACGACTTGTGGATTCTCCATTTTCAAGTCATTTTTCTCGTAGGGATCTGACGCGATATCGTAGAGCTCCAAATAACTGGAATCTTTATTGGCAACGAGTTTCCAGGTTTGATTCACCACAGCATAAGACACCCAATGATCCGGCTTGTTATCCTGAGCTGGCCAAGGGGAGTTAAATTTCCAGAAAAGCGGTTTCTGCCGCACACTTGCAGTCTTACCCATCAGAGCCTTCACCTGGCTAACGCCGTCCGGCTTATAGGAGGTTGGCAAATTTACGCCGGCGATCTCACAAAAGGTGGGAAGAAGATCTACTGCCGAGAGCAAAGAGCTGTCGTCGATCTTTCCAGCTGCAATTTTGCCCGGCCAACGAGCGATAAATGGAACACCGATGCCTCCTTCAAAAAGAGAGCTTTTGTAGCCCTTCCTCCCACCCGTAATTCCCTTAGACGCAGCGATGTTGTATCCAGCGCCTGTAGCAGTGTCATGCATCAATCCTAACTCTGTCGGTCCAGCCGCTCGAGCAGGTCCATTATCTGAACTAAATATGACCAATGTGTTATCTGTCAGGTCCAAACGATCCAAGGCATCCAACACTTCCCCCACTCGATCGTCGGCATGAGACAACACAGACGCATAGATATTGTCGCGCTCCTCCAGCTCACGAAATCGCCAACGGTATTTTGGAACTGTGTGGAAAGGCGTGTGCGGTTCGTGAAGCCATAAGTTGATAAAGAATGGCTTATTCTCCCGATGACTTTTTTCAATAAAGGCAATCGCATGTTCCGAATCCTCATGCACAGGAATCTGTTCGCCTGCACAATTGAATGCACCGTATTCATCATATCCATACTCGCTGGGTAGAGGTGAATCTGGAATCATATTATTCGCCAGATGCCACTTCCCATAATGGGCCGTCGCATAACCGGCCTTTTTCAAAAATTTTGGCAGGGTCGGTGCTTCAGTTGCTAACCAATCAGGCATATTCCGTTTCGCATTGCTCGGCACCCAGGCGAAATGTCCGTCGATATTGTAACGGGCCGGAAAATGTCCGGTCATAATCGCTGTGCGGCTCGGGGAACAGACACCGCTGGCCACAGTAAATCGATGAAAATCCGTACCCTCAGCTGCAAGCCGATCAATATTCGGCGTCTTGACGTAAGGATGCCCATGGCAACTCAGATCACCCCACCCCCAATCATCTGCAAAGATGAATAGTATATTGGGTCTATCCGTTTCGGCTGCGGCCGTTAAGCCGAAGACGAAAATAAGACTCAGCAAGCACTTCGAAATCAGAAGTCGGGTTGTCATGCTTAATCGTAGCACAAAATTGTTCATCATTTAATTAGGGTAGATAGAAAGATGCGTTGCCGCAAAATTTCAGGAATCATTTGAACTCTATCGGCTCAATGCAATAGGGATTCCTGGTAGTTTGAACTGGCAGTGAGATTGCCGCTGCGGACGTTCACAAACCACCCGTTGGAACCTACTGGTAGTGGAACCTTGGCAATCCATTCGTTGCCGCAAGGTTCAAGCGAAGCAGACGATTCTACCCACTCCCTATTACCAGTGAATCCAGTATCCGCAGTTGAGATAAGAACAGCTTTCTCCAGTGGCTTGGTCGACCTAAACCTTACTTCGAACATTCCGTCTTTTTGAGATGCAGCCATCGCAAGCTGAAGAAAGTTACGTCGTTTCATTGCTCATAAATATATAAATACCATGGCTTCTATTACCTTGAACGTAATTGGATGTTTTCATCGAAGGTCGAACTGAGACAAGAGGGGAGCTAGTCCCAAATTGTTTCAAGCGTTTGGTTGTTTTACGCAGTATGGTTATTGTCGCATGACTGCCTCCTCAACGAAATATGCATTCTAGGATGCCCGGCTAGAGCATTACCTGTTGAATAAATCGTTCAGCGCCAAGTTCAGATCCGTGAATTTGAATTCAAATCCTTCTTCGTGCAACCGACGTGAGACACAGTAGCGTCCGTACAATGCGAGCTCTGGATCTGTACGCATGATCAATGGGGCCGCAAGCCGCACCAACCACCCCGCAGCTGGAAGTCCGATTGTTCTTCCAAGCACCCGTCGCAGTTCG
>JAPUIL010000228.1 GCA_027297085.1 Verrucomicrobiota bacterium
GGTGCGTTTACCTTCGGCATCATCTCCGTGGCAATTCGCACAGTTGTTTAGGTAGAGTGTTTTTGCTGTCTTGGATATCTGTATATCCAGAGTATTTCGTTGATCGTTGGGTGCTAGGTTTTCGATGTATCTGCCCACAAAGGCGATCGACTTTTCATCCAGTACAATGGCGTTCGCCTGCATGAGAATTCCGGATTCGTCTTCTTCGTGAAAACCACGCTGGTCTCGTCGAAATTTGCGTAGCTGATCGGAAACATACCAACGTGGCAGGCCCGCAATGGACGGGGCGTTCATTTCCCGAATGCCCATACCTGTTTGAAGGTGGCAGGCTATACAGTTATCGCGAAACACTACAAACCCCAGGTCTTCCTTTGGACTGGAATCTTCACCACTTAGGACAACGGTTCCCAGTACTATGAGAACAGTTAAAAGTCGAATGGGCATATGGCTCATTAAGTTTTTCGGGCTTCCGTTTTGTCGATCTTATACTTCAGTGAATGCTCCAGTTGATTCCATACAGATTCGTCTTCCGGTCCGCGAATATATGGTTGAAATCCAAAATGCAGGTAGAGGTTTATGGCGGCAATCTTTCGAGTTGAAGTAATTAAGTAGGATTTTCGGTGACCCAATTCCTGAAGCAAGCTGCAGATGGAGCTCAGCAAAGGTTTTGATAATCCGCGCCCCTGGTATTCGGGAAGTAGTGCCACCCAGTGAACCTGCCCCAAAGATTCTCCATGGTAGTTGTTATTAAACCAGGCAGTAGCGGTGCCAATGGCCTGACCTTTTGGATTAAGAAGAAACAACTGTCTGTCTGGTAGCTGATCGGGGCCATTAGCAAAGGTCTTGCGGAATCGCTCCCTACTAATGGTTTCAAACGATTCGGCCTCTAACTGAATCCTCAACCAGGTACGTTCATCGCCAGGTAAAAAAAATCGATTGGAGTAACCATCTGGAAGGCGGTACTCAGGGATGGCTGCCATATCCTGACGCACCATGACTACTTTTATGTTTTTATCTGCGATTTTCATTCAGACCAAAATGTCATTCAAATGTGATGTTTATCGGTAATTCTCAATCGGTATGGATTAAACAATTAATTTGGGTAGTTGGAACGATCAAGCGGCTTTTGTGATTCCCGTTGACCCATAAACCAAAGTTTAAATTATAGGCCTCATGAAAACTTTATTTAGACTCATTCCTCTTTTTCTTCTTGTCAGTTCCATTTCGGCGTCGGCTGGACTGGAAGTGGGTTCAAAAGTCGATTCCTTTGCCGCAAATGACGATACCGGCACTCTGTGGCAATTGTCTGAACACTTGGGCAAAAAGAACATCGTGGTGTATTTTTATCCAGCGGCGATGACCGGTGGATGCACCAAGCAAGCTTGTGCGTATCGTGATCAATCGTCCGCTTTAAATGATGTGGATGCGATAGTGGTCGGTGTCAGTGGAGATTCCGTAAATAACCTGAAGCTTTTCAAAAAAGCGAATGACCTGAATTTCACGCTGTTGTCCGATATCAATGGGACTATCGCCAATCAATTCGGAGTTGCGACCCGCGACGGAAGTTCTATCGAACGTGAAGTCGACGGCATCATGCACACCTTGACTCGTGGTATTACGACCATGCGTTGGACATTTATCATCGGGAAAGACGGATCTGTCGTTTATAAAAACGACAAGGTGAAAGCTACCGAAGATACTTCGACTGTAATCGAACAAATTAAGAAGCTAGGCTAGATTATAGCAGAAGCTGCAGTCCTCGATTGTTTGTTTTTATAACTTGGAATTGGCTGCCTGAGCTTTGCGTCTGGCAGCGTGCCGTTCGTTACTCTCTGCTTGGAGCTTGGCTACATAGGCATACATGGCCTCTGGGTTTTTGCGGTTATGAAACGCTTCTATTATAGGATCTTTTGTTTTTACCATCCATTTTTCCTGGGCCATCCTCAAGTTATCTAATGTCTTCCGGTAGTCGGGATGGTTGACTAGATTGTTCCGGCAGTCGGGATCTTTTACCACGTCGTATAGTTCTTCGACAGTTCGAAAGTTAAAGATACGCAACCGTTCGGCCATCACAGGATCTGTTTCAGCCAGCTCGTTCATTCTCTGATAGGCAAGGGTGCCTGTTGTGGCGGTTTTGAATTTATTCTTCCCATCGGACCAGGGATTGAACAAGTAGAGAAAGCGTTTGTTCTGAACGCCACGAATCGGATGACTTCCACCGCCGGAATTTTCATTGTACTCCTTAAAGACTTGGGTCCTGTTTTTCTGAGTTTTGCCTTCAAGTATGGGAAAGAAGGAGCGGCCGTCGAACTTGGTGGTGGGCTTGATTCCCGCTACGTCGAGCAGAGTAGGTGTCAGATCCACCGCCGAGATCATGTGCTGGTCGTCAATGGTGTTTGGTTTGATTTTGCCGGGCCAGCGAACCATCCAAGGAGTATGGGTACTATGGTGGTAAAGAGCCGTTTTTGCCCAAGGCAGCGCCATGCCATGATCGGATATCAACATAACCACCGTGTTGTCAGCTTGTCCTGATTCGTCGAGAGCCCGGAGAATTTCTCCCACGGCATCGTCGGCTCTCCGAACAGACATGTAATAATGCGCGAGCTCAAACCTTACTTTAGGATCATCAAAAAGAAATCCCGGAATGGGCACCTCCTCAGGGGTAAAATACTTGGAAGGCTTACGCGGATCATCGATTGGAACCTGTCTGTTGGTCAGGCCGTAGAAAGGCTTATGTGGGTCTGAAACATTGATGTTGAGGTAGAGGGGTTTGCCCGAGTCCTTGCCGGCTTGAATGCCCCGTTTGGTCGAACGATAGTAAGAGTGGGGGTCTTTGACGTGGAGTTTTTTACCATCTTCCATATCAAGATCCATGTCCCAGGCATAGGGAGTATAGGGCGTGGAATGTGCCACTTTACCGAAAATGGCGGTGAAGTAGCCACCAGCCTGCAATAAGTCACTTAAATGCGGATGGGATGGGTTTTTGTTCTGAATAAATCCCAACACACCGTTGTTGTGTGAGTAGAGACCGGAATACATGACATTCCGTCCCGGCATGCAGTTACCCACCTGAACATGGGCATATTGGAACCGAAGTCCCTGCCCAGCCAATCGGTCCATGTTCGGAGTGGTATCCGGCAATTCACAGCCGAACACGCCTACAGAATCGCAGTTCATATCGTCGACTGTGATAAAGAGAATATTGGGTCGCTCGCCATTTGCCGGAGTCAGACTGAGCAATGCGAACGCGAGAAAGAGAAGAATGTTTTTATAGGGCATGATTCAAGACTTAGGGGTTTTTAAAGGCTTAGGGAACCTCAATCTTAATTATTGAATTTTCATTCTATCGTTGGTTTTCCGTCTATG
>JAPUIL010000229.1 GCA_027297085.1 Verrucomicrobiota bacterium
GAAACCGTCCCTCCTCGTTCTCCCCGCCTCGTTGCTGGCGAACTGGAAAGCCGAACTCACCCGTTTTGCGCCCAGTCTAAGCACCTGCTTCGTCCATCCGTCGGAAACAGACAAATCAACCCTGGCCGCCATAGCGAAAGACCCTGACAAGGCATTCCCGGCAATCGATATCGTGCTCACCAGTTACGGCATGCTGCTTCGCCAACCATGGCTGCTCGATCTGGAATGGCAGATCGTCATTCTCGACGAGGCACAAGCCATCAAAAACCCAGGCTCCCGTCAGACCAAAGCGGTCAAACAACTCAAGGCGAACTCCCGCATCGCACTCTCGGGCACGCCCATCGAGAACCGTCTCTCGGATCTCTGGTCGCTCTTTGATTTTCTCTCCCCCGGACTGCTCGGCACGGTGAACAAGTTCAAACAATTCGTCAAAGGCCTGGAAAAACGCGATCACGACCAATACGCGCCGCTGAGAAAACTCGTTGCCCCCTACATACTCCGCCGCCTGAAAACGGATAAATCCATCATCACGGACCTTCCCGATAAAACCGAGATCAAGGCCTATTGCGGACTGACAAAAAAGCAGGCCGCCCTCTATGCCAAATCCGTAGAAGAACTCGCGGAAGCGCTCGAAGAACTCGACGGCATCCAGCGACGCGGACTCGTGCTCGCATTCCTGATGCGCTTCAAACAAATCTGCAACCACCCCAGCCAATTCCTCGGCGATGGAGATTACGCCGACAGCGACAGTGGTAAAATAGCCCGGCTGCAAAGTATTTGTGAGGAAATCGCATCGCGTCAGGAGAAAGTGCTCGTCTTCACCCAGTTCCGCGAAATGACCGAAGCTCTCGCCCTTGCACTAGCCGGGATCTTCGGGCGCGAAGGCATCATCCTCCACGGAGGGACACCGGTAAAACAACGCCAGAAGCTCGTCAAAGCCTTCCAGCGGGAAGACGGTCCGCCATTCTTCATCCTCTCCCTCAAAGCCGGCGGCACAGGGCTCAACCTGACCGCTGCCTCGCATGTGGTTCATTTTGACCGCTGGTGGAATCCTGCGGTAGAAAACCAGGCCACCGACCGCGCCTTTCGCATCGGGCAGCACCGCAATGTGGTGGTGCACAAATTTATCTGCCGTGGCACCATCGAAGAAAAAATCGACAGCTTGCTCGAAGAAAAAGCCGGCATGGCAGAAGATATTTTCAAGGACGGCGCACAATCCATGTTGACCGAAATGAGCAACGATGAACTACTCAGCGCCGTAGCCTTGAATATCGATCAAACTCAATTCTAACCAACCAACAAACAAACTATGAGAGGAGATTACTGGTCCCCCTATGTACCTGTGGCCGTGCGTCGTGCGAAAGCCAAAAAGAAGATGCTTCAATTGCAAAAAAAGGGGCGCAAGATTATGCCCGTGGAAATCGAAGGGAGAAAAATTGCAAAGACCTTCTGGGGAGCCGGGTGGTGCAATCACCTGGAATCCTTTGGCGACTATGCCAACCGAATTCCCAGGGGACGCAGCTATGTCCGCAATGGCTCCGTCTGCCACCTCGATATCCACAAAGGGAAAGTCGATGCCATGGTCAGCGGCTCATCGATTTACAAAATCAACATCCGTATCAAGCCACTGGTTAGCAAAGCGTGGACACAGGTGAAAAAAAAGTGCGCCGGGCAGGTTGGCTCCCTTCTGGAGCTGCTGCAAGGCAAGCTGTCGGAAAGTGTGATGACTGTAGTCACCGACAAAAAAACCGGACTTTTCCCCTCGCCTCGGGAAATTGATTTCGACTGTAACTGCCCCGATTACGCCGTTATGTGCAAACATGTCGCCGCCGTTCTTTACGGAGTGGGTGCGAGGCTGGACACGCAGCCGGAACTACTTTTCAAATTGCGCGGAGTCGATCATCAGGAGCTCATCAGCGTGGATGCAGGCATAGCCACCGCGGGTAACACCCGAGGCAAAGGCAGACGCATCGCGGATGACTCTCTGGCCGATGTGTTTGGTATTGAGCTGTCAGAAATCACGCCTAAAGCCAAACGTCCCACCCAGAAAAAAGTGGCAAAGAAAAGGGTCAAACCAGCCGCTAAAAAACTCCCCAAGCGTAGCGCAAAAACGGCGAAGAAAAAGACTTCCGCCAGAAAGAAGTCCAGCGCACGCGCTAAGAAAGCCGACCTGGAACTCACCGCCAAATCGGTCACTGCCCTGCGGAAAAAATTCGGCATGTCACCGATTGAGTTCGCACTCCTCGTCGGTGTAAGCACCCTTTCCATAACCAATTGGGAACAAAAAAACGGATTACTCAATCTGCGCAAAAGCTCCCGTGAATCCCTGCAAGCCGTGAATCAATTATCCAAACGCGCCGCTTGGGAAGAGTTGACTGACATTTAATCAGTTAAATTGACTTACTGAACAATTTAGGCAACCCAGACTTTTAAGCCGATAAGCACCTGTTCAAACCATCATTCGCGTGACGGCATTGTCTGCCTGTTCCATCACTTCTTTCCCTTTCAATGAAAGCATCCAACGTCCTTTTTATCATGTCCGACCAACATGCCCGTCACATCACCGGCTGCTATGGGAACGACCTGATTCGCACCCCGAATATCGATGGTATAGCAGAGAGAGGTATTCGTTACTCAGCCGCTTATACGCCCTGCCCTATTTGCGTACCAGCTCGGGCCTGTTTTGCTACAGGCAAGTATACTTGCAACAACGGTTACTGGGATAATGCGCATCCCTACGATGGAAAAGTGCGAGGCTGGGGACATGAGCTTATCGACCTGGGACATCGGGTGGAGTCGATCGGCAAACTGCACTACCAGGATGAGAAAAACGAAGACGGGTTTTCCGCGCACCACATTCCACTCAACGTGGTTGACGGCACGGGCGACCCTCAATCGAGTATTCGGGAAGATATTCCAATGCGCTCAGGGAATCATGAGGCCATTGCTTCAGCCGGACCGGGGGATTCTGGATACCTCGACTACGACCAACAAATCGCGGACAGGGCGTGCGACTGGCTAAAGAAGGCAGCTGACTTGAAGGATGAAAAACACTGGGTGCTCTTCGTTTCATTTGTTTGTCCCCACCCGCCCTATACGGCACGGCCCGAACACTTCGACCATTATTACAACAAGGACATCCCGTTTCCTTACCAGGGAGACCAGGCAGACTGGCCCGACCAACCTGCGCTCAACGAATTGAGACGCGTCCTGGAAATCGACACCCCTTTCACAAAGGAAGAAACGAAACGAATCTCCTCCGCCTACTATGGAACGGTCAACAGCATGGATGACCGTATTGGTGAAGTCCTCGAGGCTCTTCAGACAACAGGTTTCGGGGACAACACACGCGTCATTTACACCTCCGATCATGGTGAGAGCCTGGGCCAACGGGGTCTCTATGGAAAGTTTACCATGCAGGAGGACTCCGCATCGATTCCCTTGGTGATGTCCGGGCCAGATATTCCGGTTGGCACCGTTATCGATACACCCGTAACTTTAGTGGATTTCCACCCCACTCTTTTGGAAATGACCACGGGTCGAATCGGCGATTGGGATGAACAAAGCGACGGCGTATCTCTTCAGCGAATACAAAATGGCGAATTCAAAGATCGATCAATCATAAGCGAGTACCATGCCGTGGCATCCAATTATGCCTGGTACATGGTTCGGAAAGATCGTTACAAGTTAATCTACTACCTGAATTCATCCAACCAACTCTTCGATGTGGTGAATGATCCCATGGAAAGCCACGACTTGGCCAAAGATCCAGCACAAGCCTCTCTTCTACAATCTCTGGAAGACGAGTTGAGAACTTACCTTGACCCGGAAGCGACGGACCAAAAAGCGAAAGCCAGTCAGGCGGCATTGATCGAATGTTATGGCGGCCGGGAAGCCGTTTTGAATCGAGGAACTTTTATCAACTCGCCTCCTCCTGGTGAGGAAACGGACTTTGTTCAAGAATAGGAATGACACTACCTAAACTTTTTCGGTTGCTTGTCACGCTCGGTGCATTCGCTTTGTTGATCCTAGCCATCAAGCCGTTCACCGACCACGGCTCGCTGGAAGATTCCTATCCGGGAAAACCGATCAAGATCATCGTTCCGTTCAAACCCGGTGGAGGAAGTGATCGAATCGCACGCGTACTGGATAATTTTACCAAAGAGGAATTCGGCTCGTCCTTCATCTTTGTGTACAAACCCGGTGGAGGCGGCCACCTGGGCCTTCGTTTTCTCGCCAACTCCAAACCCGATGGCTATATGCTGGCGACCTACAATACGCCTGACCTCGTGCTTGGGCATATGACCGGCATCGCTAGCTACGAGATCGATGATTTGGTTGTGCTCGGTCAAATCGCTTTCGACGCCAATGTATTCGCCGCCAGCCACGACAGTCCTTTTTCAGACATGAAAGATTTCCTCGATGAAGCAAGGGAACGCCCGGGAAAACTTCGACTCGGTATTTCTCAACCAAAAGGCGGAAACCACCTTGCCACCCTGGCCATGATCGACGACCAGGGAGTCGATTTAAGCGTGGTAATCTTCTCCGGTGGCACCGAGCTTGCCAGCGCCGTTCTGGGCAAGCAGGTCGATGCCGGCATCGGAGGATTGGCTCCTTTTCTCGGCTCAATGGAACAAACCAAATTCCTCGCCATTTCCGGCGACAAGCGTCTTCAAAAAATTCCGGAAATTACAACCATGATCGAACAGGGCATTCCAATGAATTCAGGAACTGGTCGTGTTATGCTGGCACCAGCTGGGTTGGAAGAATTCCAGCTCGATCGACTCAAACGCGGCTTGAAAAACATTTTCGACAACGAGGACTTTAAGACCGACCTGCGAAAGATCGGCAACGAACCTTCCTGGCTCGACGGAGATCAAGTGAGTGAGTACCTGAATGCCTTTCAAATCAAAGCACAACTCATCCTGGAAAAGACGGGCTTGAACTAGACGATGGAATCACTCCTATCAGGCTTTTCTGACATTCTGGACCCACAAACGCTGTTGGTTATGAGCCTGGCTATTGTGGGCGGCATCGTCGTCGGCACCCTACCCGGTCTCTCCTCCGTCATGGCCATATCGCTCATGCTGCCGATCGCCTACGCCTTCGGCCCCGTCACCGGTTTAAGCATGCTGGGAGCCATCTATACAGCCGCTCTCTATGGAGGAGCTAATTCCGCCATCCTCCTCAACACACCTGGCACACCCTCTTCGCTTCCCACCGCCTTTGATGGTTTTCCACTAACCAAACAGGGAAAAGCAGACCAGGCACTCTACGCCGCCCTGTTTGCTTCGGTCCTGGGTGGACTCTTCGGCACCGTTGTGCTTATCGCGGCTTTTAAACCCCTGGCCAATCTCTCGCTCATGTTTGGGCCTCCCGAGTTTTTCTGCCTGTCCTGCCTGGGACTCTGTGCGGTGGCTGCCATATCCGAAGGAAAAGTAATTCGCGGACTACTTAGCGCATGCCTGGGTTTGCTCATCGCTCTCATCGGACAAGATCCCGTATCAGGGGATGTTCGTTTCACCTTCGGTATCTATCCGCTCATTTCCGGAATAGAAGTCATACCAGCATTGCTGGGGCTTTTCTCGCTTTCGCAGGCCATGAACATACTCGAAGCGAAAGGGAGCCATATAGCTCCGTATAAATCCTCGGCCAATTTGTTTGGAAAGCTGGCCAAGAAGTTTCGCCAGTCCTGGTCGATTCTCTTGCGCAGTTCGATCGTGGGGAGCATTATCGGTATTCTTCCAGGAGCCGGTGGCGCCATCGCTTCGATCATCGCCTACAACGAAGCCCGGCGAACCTCCAAGGACCCTGGCAAATTCGGTAAAGGCGCGGTGGAAGGAGTCATCGCTTCTGAGGCCGCCAACAACGCCCAGGTATCCAGTAGTCTGGTACCGATGATGGGCCTGGGGATTCCCGGCAACGTCAACGCCGCGGTAATCATGGGCGCACTCATGTCCTTTGGTATCCAACCTGGCATGGGCCTGCTCGCGAATAGCTCGGATATCGCCTACGC
>JAPUIL010000023.1 GCA_027297085.1 Verrucomicrobiota bacterium
GAAGCAAGCATCGGGGAATAACAAGTTTAAACTCAATCAGAATAAGTCAGAAGAGGATCAGGAAGCGGTAATTCAACACCTGGAAAAGAGCTCTTCAGATTTCGAAAGTGAAGATGCAAATTTGATGAAGGCAGAGAAAGACTGAGTTCAAAGAGTCCCTCTCAGATCTTAACAAATAGCTTCTTGCGGTATAGAAAATAGAGCATCACCCACTCAAGCGCCAGCACTCCTATGACCTGAATAAGGGCATGCAAATTTTCATCGGAAGCGAGCTGATAAAAACCGTTTAGTAAATAATCCGCGGAAAATTTAAAATCAATCAACGCAGAAGCAAGGTAGATAGTTAGAGAATTCAATCCTATAACAACCAAGGGGAATGCACACTTTTCGAAACCCCAGAAATCGATCAGCAAATAAAATACTACAAGCAGAAGAACGGATGCGCCGCCGGTCACCAGAATGAACGAGCTCGACCAGAGATACTTCACAATGGGGAAATGCAAACCCCAGAGCAAACCCAACAAAACGAGTAAACCACCTCCCATACTCAATAGCTGGATTTTCCTGATTTCTGAGTATTTCTCGTTTTTCAAGATCTGCCCTGTCAGCGCCCCAATCAAAACCAGAGATGTAGCCGGTATATGGGCCGTGAATCCGTTTTCATCGTAGATACCATTGATCAATCTTCCAGGCAAAAACATCCGATCCAGGAATCCGACCAGATTCCCCTCCATAGTCATAACCCCAGCGCCAAATCCCGGCACGGGGATAAACATCACGGCCAACCAATAGACGATCAGCAATGAAAACATCCAGATAATCTGAGCCCGAAATTTATAATTGCAGATAATCAGGGTGGTCACAAATCCAGTGATCCCAATCCGACCCAAAACACTGACGTAACGAATATTTTCCCAATCAAAATGAAGGGGACGATTCTTGTAAACGATTCCCAACAGGCAGAGAATCAGCATTCGGCGAAACGCATGCATGTAAATGGACTTCTTTTCGATTCCTTTTTTCTGGGCCGAACTGACTGAATAAAACAAGGATACACCCACCATAAATAGAAAAAGCGGAAAGATGAAGTCGTAGGCTGTTATCGATTCACCCCATTTCGGATGATGTAGTTGAGGAATTAGCCAGTCGAACATCGACAAATTTAAACCGAGGATCGCCTTCTCAATCAATACGGCGCCACCTACAATAAAAAACATATCAAACCCACGCAACGCATCGAGGGAAATGAGACGCTTGGATGACGAAGCGAATGGTCCTGTTTGGCTGCTTTGCGGCATAGAGCTGAATGTTGCCTGAGGAAAAGTGAGTCTCCAATACTAATCTTTCAATTGATTCCGCAACTCATCAATCGCACGATCAAACAACAAGAGAACTCGATCTCTATCCGCATCTTTTTCATAAACACCTCTGTTAAGATAGTACTCACGAAGCTGCTTAAAATTATCAATGAACGAGGAAGCATCTACGGAGGACTGTACCGGCTTATCCCCTACAAGCACTTTTACTACACCCGAGTGGGCCATAGCATCGATATTCTGCGTATAAATCTCGATTCCTTTTCCCCAGGCTGCCAACCAACCACTCTCGGTAACTTTAACCGTTCGCTCAATGGACCAACGATTGATGGATCCATCCTGAATTTTGCGAACGTCAGCTGCAACTTCAACTCCGTCATGAACTATATGAAGTTCCTTTAGAGCATAGGGCGAATGTAAAGCAACCTGAACGTTAACCGTGCCACCTTCTGACGGCAGTTTAATCGTTTCACCCATCCCTTTACCATTCACCATAACATCTATCAAAGGACCACCGGTAATAAACGTCCTTCCTTCCGCCATGGCCTTTTTGAAGGAAAGAAAGTCCCGCTTACCATGGGTATTCGCATACATCCGAATGGATCCCAGGAATGGCTGCCAATCGTCACGAAAGGGCCAATTCGGTAAATCCGTGCCGGCAGCCATCGGCAAAAAGTAGCCGCAGTTCATCAGGCGATACCAATTGTCGGTGTTATAAATAAATCCATTGCTGATTTCCCAGAAATCAACCGCTCCCAACACCGCGTCTGCCATGTGTGTAGATTGCCGGCCAAGTGTACCCCCATGGGCCACTCCCGCCAATGCGTTGCGGGACCGCGCTTTATTCAACACGTCGTGCAAAGGAGGAAAGTTTTCATTCACCGTGGGGGTACCCGTTCCACCCGTCGAATAGGGTTCGATGATCTTATCAATTCCGAGCAAATTAATGTGCCCCTGCGCGGAATCCCGGTACTCCTGCCCCGGAATCATGAGGCGACTTCCATCCGAGGCCTGCCCGTCAGGACCAAAAGCAAATTGCCTCGACCAGATTCCAGGCACCATCCCGCCTTTCAGCACCATAAAATGCCCGGCCGCCAATCCATCCGCCTCCAGCATCGTCAACCACAGCGCATCGTCCTTCGGATCGAGGCGATCGTAGTGCAGGTGTTCGTCTATCGCGATCCAACCGTCTTCCTCCAGATTCACCCAACGGTTCAGTTCAAGTGATACATTGGTTTCTCCCCTTCTCACACGCACACTTCCTTTTGCAGCCTGGTATTCAAAACCGCGTGCAGCCGATACGACCACATTGCTGGCGTTCACAGGCAGACCAACCGTAACGGGTCCGGATCCGCGAGTGTAGAGGACCGTATAACGCTGATTTTTACTTTCATGTATGGAGGTGAAACGGATCCCATTCTCATCGACAAAATCAGGAGTATAAGTCTCGCCATCAACCATCATGCTAAATCGAGCTGCAATCGGCTCACCCGTGGCTTTATCCACAATGTTGATGGTTAAACCCTCACTGCTCTCAGGCTCTCCACCACCAAATTTATGTGTGACTAGCTCATGTTCATGCGCATGAACAAAACCCGCGATCGTTGCCCAAAAGGTGACAACTGTCGCCAGGAACAAATTTCGGATATTTAAAGGCAGTCTACACATGGGGAACATGGGATTGAGAAAATTAAAATTTCAAAGACGGGCGACCAGTATTTCCACAAGATAGGAGGATCCCGGTCAGTAGCGGCATTATGGAAATTTTCACAGCCCAGCATCAAGGACAATTGCAGTCCTACATTATAAGATTTGTTCTGAGACGGTCGCATACATTTCTCACGGGATCGACAGGATCATACCGTATCTCTCAGTCCTTATCTCCCAGAAACTCAGCCTTCGAATTTCTACCTTCAGCCTTTCCACTTAAACATTCTCCAAAACTCGACGAAGCATCGATTCACGAGTCTCGATGCTCTCGCAGAGCTTCATCTGTACACGGCCTCGATTCAGATTTTGAGCTTCGTAGGTAGTTTTGAAATACACATCCCCAGCCAGATAATCGGTGAAAAAACGAAGGCCCAATTCAAAGGCAATCAACCGGATCGAGTCGTATAGGTATTTATGATCCCAGTCAGAAAGAAAATTCTGGGCCTGGTGCAAATACCCTTTCACCAAAGCTTCAAAAAAATCCAAATCCACCAGCACTTTGTTCAAGTCTTTGGCTTCCTCGCCGGCCGGATTGCAAACTGATCGAACACAGTCTCCAAAGTCATAGTGAATTAATCCGGGCTTTACCGTATCCAAGTCGACGATAGCTGTCCCCTTCCCGGTAATATTGTCTATCATAATATTGGTGATCTTTGGATCACCATGAATAGGACGTAACTTCAATTCTCCTCGTTCCCGCGCATCCTCCAAAACAGAGGCAAACTCACGACGTTCCTGAATAAAGGCTTCAAGGTGTCGCGCCTCAGTTGACGCCACCAGTTTCTGTTGAGCTCCAGGAGTTTTGACTACCTCATCATGATATTTCAGGTATCCCGGAGTAATGTGAAAGCCCGGCAGGGTATCAGCCAGCTGATCGGGCGGAAAATCAGCTATGATTCTTTGAAAATGTCCCAGCACATAGCCCGCCTCCTGGGCATGCTCCACGTTCAACACCTTTTCATGGGAAGTGGCCGAGGCGATCATCGACAACGCTCGCCAGTAACCCCCTTTCTCATCGATAAAAAAGTCCTTGCCATCCAAAGTCGGAATCACCTTGGGCAGCTGCCAGATCCTGTTCGCTTTGGCCATCTGCTCCTCAAGGCGTTTATGACCATAATCGGTAATAGCCTTCATGTTGGCCATTACCAGGTCCGGCCTGGGAAAAACAGCCTGGTTAATTCGTTGCAGCACAAACTGCACCT
>JAPUIL010000230.1 GCA_027297085.1 Verrucomicrobiota bacterium
TTAGTGTTGTCAGTATGGCTAATAAGTTGTGTCGACGTTCCTTCAAGTGGTCCCACTCCACCAGAATTTATTGCGGAGTTTAGCTTTGCAAATGCAGCTGAGGATCTCGTTGATGTTGCTATTTTGGTTGATGGGCAATCGATTGGCACTGTGCCTTTCGGGATGCAGACCGATCATGGCAGGTATGATGCTGGTTCACGCGCGGTGACTTTGGGCAACGGCGATCAATTCCCGGTCGCCATGACTACGGATCAAAGGGGAACCGTTTTGTTGTTGCCGTTAACCGGTACAATTCGCGAATTCATCAAACTGGTAGAGCGCCAAATATTTCAAGATGCTACCACTTCGACTGCAGCGATCAGAGCTGTGCATGCTTCTCCCGATGCCGGGGAGGTTGTTGTTACCCTAGCTGCCATAGCTGGAGCAGATACTGTTACAGAGACGCTTAGCAACTACCGTGATGTTGGATCTTATCATAGTGTTGCGGCAGGTGATTATATAGTAACTTTGACTATCGGTGGGACAGAAATACCTGCAGGGATCGTGACTTTATCTAATATGCGCCAGACCGGTGTGGTTGCGGGCTTTGTAGCAAATAGCTCGATAACCCTGTTTGGCCTTGAGGATAATTGAGCTCAATAATTAACAAATTTGTTATTATTCAGATTAAAGGAGGTAAGCAGATGATTCGAAAATTTTTTATGACTGCACTCGCCGTGCTTCTTATTTCTTCCCTGGTTTACGCACAGTCAGGGAAAATTTCCGGTAGAGTCGTTGACCAAGAGTCCGGAGATGCTCTACCCGGAGCTAACGTGGTCATCGTAGGTACCTCTTACGGGGCCGCAACGAATGTGAATGGTGAATTTGTCATTCTCTCTGTTCCCGTGGGGATCTATTCGGTTAAGGCCAGTTTTATTGGCTTCAGAAATGTGAGCTATAATGATCTCAGAGTCAATACTGGCCTGACAACGACAGTGGATTTTGAGATGCCGTCTGAAGCCCTGGCGGTGAGTGAGATTACCATCGTGGTCGAGCGTCCTTTGGTGAATCGGAATGCTACCAATGCTGTCCGTATTCAAAGGTATGAGGATATAAAGAATTTACCCGTACGGGGTGTTGGGGCTGCCATAGCGTTGCAGCCAGGCGTAGTGGTTCAAAATAACAATGTATATATTCGCGGCGGCCGTGAAAATGATGTCGGTTATTATTTAGAGGGCGCCAACGTTCGTGACCGTGATGGCGGAGCCGCCAGTGCACTAGGGGGAGATAACCCTGTTCAGGTCATTCCGGAAGCCTTGGAAGAATATCAAATTCAGGCTGGCGGCTATACCGCTGAGTTTGGTGGCGCCAATGCCGGGATTATCCGCGCAACTTTGAAAAGCGGGCAATCGGACTTCCGGGGGACGTTGCAGTTCGAAACTGACGATTTTGCCAGCCAGGGCGATCAGTTTTTGAGCACCCATTCATATGGTTATCGTGACATCACGGCGACATTGAGTGGAGCGGTTCCGGGCACCAATAGCAAATTGAAATTTTTTGCTGCTGGTCAGAGGATTGTAGAGAATGACCGTATCGCCCGGTTCTTAAAAGGTTTTGACTTCAGACATTCCGACACCGCTGATTTTGCCAACAACAGCTTTCCGATTATCCTTGAAACAAACCGTGGTCCTTTGGATCCGGAAACCGGCTATAGTGAATTGGAAATGGTACTTCAGCAGCAGGGGTTGGCTTTGAACTCCGGCAATGTACCAAAATCCGATCGTGAACAGTGGATCGGTAATGGCACGCTGATCTTAGACGCTAAGCCGTTAATTTTCCGCCTGGGAGGTTCTTTTTCCTGGAGGAAACAAGATGAAGTGATTGCTAATATCCCTCAGAGAATATTTAATGACCGGACCGAGCAAGAGGAACTCAGTTCCGCCCTAGTGAATCTCAAAATGACCCATCTTCTCGGTTCCAAATCGTTTTATGAACTAAATGTAAATTACTTTGATCGGCGGGAATTACAGTATGATCCAATCTTTAAGCACAACTTCTGGGCCTATTGGGACAGTACCGCCAACGCTGCGGAAGGGATCAACTTCACTGGCCTAAACAACCCATGGCTTGGAGGCACTCAGGATATGGAAATTTATGGCTTTGATTTTGATGCGCCCGGGTCGCCGATTCAGTCCGATTATGTCAAGAGCAAGCGTAACTATTTTGGTGGTTCCCTCGCTTTTACCACTCAAACAAAAAATCATGAAATTAAGGTTGGCGCCAATTATGAACGCTGGACGGCGCGATTCTTTAACATGTCTGAGCGAGTCCAGTTGGTGGGAGCACGGACTAACCCGGATCTCTATCGAGATGCCTTAAACGGTGTTGCGAGTCAACAGGGTGCCTGGCGTGTTACCGCCGGCAATGGCCAGAGGTTCACCTATGGTTACGACACGTTCGGTAATGAAATCGATATTGACGGTCCCGATGGCTCCAGACATCCCAAATATTTTTCCGCATACATCCAGGACAAATTTGAAGCGGAAGACTTGGTCATAAATGCCGGTATACGGATAGATGTCATTGACAACGATGATTTTACATTCGCTGATAATAGCAATCCACCCTGGGATACGGAAAATCGTGGTCTGCTTTTAGATCAAATCATAAAGAAAGATGCGGATGTTGAGCTGAGTCCTCGTATAGGTTTGGCTTTTCCGGTAACCGATCGCACGGTTTTTCATATGCAGTATGGTCGGTTTGTACAGGCGCCGCGCTTAACCGATATTTACAACGGTTCAGCCTGGTATAATGCAATTTTTATTGGTGGTACATCTTTTCAAGCAGGCAATATTGGGCTGGGTTTGGACCCTGAAATTACAACGCAATATGAAGCCGGTTTCAGCCAGCAATTTACCGACAATGCCGCCTTTGATGCCACTGTGTTTTACAAAAATATCCGTAATCAAGTGCAGATTAACAAAGTGACGGCAAATCCTTCTTCGCAGGCGGGTGATTATAATGTTTTGACCAATGGTGATTTTGCCACAACTTCAGGTATCGAGGTATCTTTGAACCTGAGGCGCACCAATCGCATAGCCGCTCAAGTCAATTATACCTTTTCACGCTCTCTTGGTACGGGCTCTGTGCCTGCCTCTGCAATTGCCGGAATTGAATTAGGGTCGGAGACGCCAACGCTTGTTTCGCCATTGGATTTCCATAGGCCTCAGGTTGGTTCTTTTAATATTGACTATCGCTTTGCTAGAGGAGATGGCGGTCCTATTCTGGAGCAGCTGGGCTTAAACCTTCTGTTTACGTTTAGGAGTGGTCACCCGTTTACTTTCTCTGAGGGCGATCTCGGTCAGCAGGATGAATCATTCGGCGGGCAAATTACCGATCCTCGTTCGCGAAGACCGCTTGAAGATGTAAATGCTTCGCTTACGCCGTGGAATTTCGAGCTGAATTTTCGGCTCGACAAAACCGTTAATTTTGGCCGGTTTAATACCAATTTCTATGTTTATGTGCAGAACCTGCTCGATCGCGATAACGTCGTCAATGTTTTCCGGAGAACAGGTAATGCCTTTGACGATGGTTTTTTGGATAATGCTGCTATCAGTCAATCTGTACTTGATGCGCGCGATGCTAACGCTGTAGTGAATGGCCTAGACTCGGGTGTTGGTTCGGGCGCCTATAGCGCCTTATACGACGCCATCAATGGAAGTGGCAATGGCTTTAACTATAATCGTGACACAGGACAGCTGCTGCTAGGCAATCCGCGTCAAGTTCGTTTTGGCGCGAGATTTGAATTCTAACTAAGCTCTTTTCTTGCGTTGTCTAATAGGCTTTGGTCGGGTGACGGGACCAAGGCCTATTAAACTAAACAAATGCTGAAAAATAATAACTAAAATGGAGGACGAAAGAGAATGAAAAAATATTTCATATTGTTACCTCTTTTTCTGGCGACATGTTTGTTTACTTTAAGTCAAACATTTGCCAAGGAGGAAGGGGGACCAAAAAAGGACATTAGTTTGTTTAAGACAGCGGCAACTGCTAATCGTACCCTGGTGAATGTAGGCCAGGTCGCCATGTGGGTTTATGCAGATGGTAGGTCGGCAGTCGACCCAGCAGCCTGTTCAGGCTTGTTTTTCCCACGCGGCAACAACCCCAACACCGCGGTTATTTACCAGGATGGTTTTATATGGGGTGGATTCGTTAAAGATGGCGCCGATCCACAGTTGCGAGTGGGCGGTGCAACATATAGTATCGGTACGGCGC
>JAPUIL010000231.1 GCA_027297085.1 Verrucomicrobiota bacterium
GCTTGAAATCACAGGTCCCCTTAGGCCTGTTAGCCTGGGGATCGCGAACCTTGCAGGGTAATAGTGCTTTTTCTTCTGAATGGAAATACATTCCTGTTCGGCGCACGGCATTGTTTATCGAGGAAAGCGTTGATCGAGGCACTAAATGGTCCGTCTTTGAACCAAATAACGCCAACCTGTGGTCACAGATTATACAGAGCGTCGAGACCTTCATGTATGGCCTATTCCGTCAGGGTGCCTTCCAAGGCACGTCACTTAAAGAATGCTATTTTGTGAAATGCGGTCTTGGCGAAACAATGACTCAAAATGACATAGACGATGGCCGGCTAATTCTACAGCTCGGATTTGCACCTCTCAAACCTGCTGAATTTGTTGTTATTACTGTTCAGCAAAGGGTGGCGCAGCCTTGATTAATCCTAATAGTTTCAAACCCAATTTATGCGTAACACCGCCCTTTTCGTCCGTCACAGAGCTAGACCCGGCATGCGCGATAATATACTTACTATCTGGGAACGATATGTGAAGCCACGCGCTGCTGCCAACCCCGATCACCAGGACTATTACTTCTGTTTCGACGATGAAGACGCCGACACCGTTTGTGTGTTCCAGTTGTTTACGCATGACGCTACCTTTAAACGATTCTTGGCTGGCGACTGGTATCCCGGTTATCTGAAGGAAATTGCTGAGGTGGTTGTGGATGCTCCTCAGATTCAATCACCCAGTCTGGTCTGGCAGAAGGACTCTATTTCTACCCAACCTGCATTTCTCACCGGAGAAATGAAGCCTTAATACCGTTGCCACTAAAAGAAGTCCGAACCGAAACTCTATTCAATGAATACCGAAGGACATGCAGAACGCTTCAGCCGTGCCGCAGATCGCTATTACACGGACCGATTACCCGGTCGCAGTCAGTGCATTCAAAAAGTACTCGAGTTACTGAATCCACAACTTGACGATGTTATTCTGGACATAGGTTGTGGCCCAGGCATTCAACTTATACAACTCGCTGAATCCATTCGTGCTGGTATTGGCGTTGATCCTGCAGAAGCCATGATTCAACGAGCCAGATCGGATGCTGTAAATTGCCAGAACCTATCATTTGTTAAGGGATCTGCCGAAAAACTACCCGAGGAAATTTGCCAAACCGGCGTGAACAAAATCTACTCCAACTACGTTATCCATCACCTTCCAAACACACACAAACGAGAAGCCATTCGAGGCCTGGCGAATCTGCTTCCGACCGGAGGACTTTTCATTCTTGGCGACATGATGTTCAGCGACGATCCCGAGAAACACAAAGACCTTTTCGATTACGTAGGTTATGTTCCGGAAAATGATTCACCCGCTTATGTAAGTGAGTTGAAAGAAATGTTTTCTGAATCAAATTTGATCCCGAAGATCCATGTTTTGAATCCTTTGGTGGCTGTTATTCTGGGACAAAAAATCTGAATCCGTTTTTACCCGAAGAACAGACAATTGTCAGATTGTTGCCTTATCACTGATCCAATTCGACAACACGGTAAAAACGTCCATCAGTTTCATTCCATAGCGAGTCGGTTTCCGGAGGACCATCATCTGTCCAGATCTCCTCAAATCCGGTACCGGTTATCACCGTGGCCGCATCCTTCCAGATTAACATATCGTCCCGAATATTGGACGCGGTATTGTTTCCCCTGCTCGGTCGCCAGGGAGATTCCTACCTCTCCACTTTCAAAGACTTGAAGCTCGAGAATTTCCAAGCTGTCAAAATCAGGATCACCCAGAATCTTCGTTGTATACAAGGCGGCGTCAGTTCCCGAGAAATCGAAATTCACCTGAATCAGCATATCCTCCCCGCGCACACAATGAGGCCATATACGATAGGTTTGCGCCGGTCGACCTTCAAATCGGTCATCGCGGTCGACGACGATCTTCAATTCATCATTGATCCAGGAGAAAATACCATAGGCACCCCGGTTGCTTCCCGCGGTAAAAAATACCCGGCCCGAATCTGCTTCAAGATCACTGAATGCAGGACTCACCAATCTACCAAGAATGCCATCTGGCATCGTGGTATCGGGACTGATGATAACTTCAGTATCCGTTCCATTGCCACGAATTAAAAATCCTTCGCTTGAACTCGGTCCCTGCGCGCCCATGTAAACCCAGCCATCATCAACCTGGATTGTGTGAAACGTACTTACCGCAATTTCGGTACCTGGAAAGTTGTTTGTTGTATCAATAATCCGGGTAAGCGATCCTCCGTCGAACGAGGCGAACACACCTTTGTATGTCAATGGTAATTGGACCAAGACCGCAAATGAGGTACCATCAGAATCGAATGTCAGAAAAGTGGTGGAAAAACTAGATCGGCCTTCCAGACCCGGGTCACCTCGAACGATATCTTCCTGCGTACTAGCCACGGTAAGCTGTCCATCCTCAAGATATAGAAGCGGGGCGTCGAAAGTCGGCGAATCGTTTACGTTAGTATGAAAAATGGTACGGCCGTTGTTACTAATAGGTTGATTGATGTTTCCGATCATCAGGCCGCCGCTATCGGGTGCAATTGCTGTTAAGTCCAGTAAGGTTTGCAATCCGCCTAATTGAGTGGGCGTCCATTTATAAAGTCCTAATGTGCCAGAATCTCCAGTAAAAATAACTTCATCTTCCGTAGCATTTGGACCCATTCCCAGAACAAAACGGACAAAATTCGCCCCAAAAAGAGGCGACAAGTCATTCTGGTCAGCGATCTTGAACAAGCCACCCTCATCGTATCCGTAAACACCTACATTATCGAAATTTTGGTAGTGCAAGAAGTATACCGCATTTTCCGCCAGGTAAGGAGTCCAGAACGATGCAAACGTGCCTTCAGATTCTGGCACATTATCATCCGTGGCAACGATCTTTCCAAACGGTCGTCCATTCCAAAGCGGGTTGTCTCCAGCCGGCGTAACGGTGAGTTCGGCTCCAGCGCTGGTATCGGTACCATTAATATTGGACACTACAACGGAGTAAGTACCGGCATCTGCTACGGTCACACCTTGAATTCTGTAGGATGATTCGGTGGCCCCCGGTATATTAACCCCATTTTTGCGCCATTGAAAAGTGCCGGCGTTACGTACCGAAACCCGAAACGTGATGTTGGCGCCACCAATCACATCCATGTCCTGCGGATCCAAGTTTATGTCGGGAGGAGCAATGGATTTATCAGCAGCCAATCGGTAAATTAGGGTTTGCCCCGGATTCTCTAGAGTCCCGGTTGCGGTGATTTTCCCGGCTTCTACTTTACCAGTTTCAAAGAAAAATCCGTTGAGATCGAAAGCGATATTGCCTGCGCCATCGACTTGTCCGGTGAGAAAGGCGACACCTTGTGAGACAAGATTCCCCTGACTATCGATAGTTAGATTTACATCCCCCTGTTTTATTTCATCACTTTCTATTCCTTGCGTAATGGTTTTAAGGAATACTTCGCCTACATAGAATCCAGCGTATTCTCCTTGAGAAAATACTGCTCCGGTGCCCAACAGCGTAAACGCCACAATCATCAACCATTTAGTCATTTTTCCAAAAAAAGAGAGTATGTTTTGAACGAATTGCCACCGGCTCTGAACTACTTAGGCAATAAGGAAAGATATTATTTACTATGTTAACTTTCACGCATCATGAAATGCAGATTTCTCTTGAGGGTTTTTGATTCAACTAATCGATATTAGGGAAAGCCATACAATATTCCCGAGCGTATTTATTAATATGCTACATTAACACCTTGCCCGTTTTCTTTTCCTGCCAATGCGACCCATCTTTTGGATCTTGGTGAGATCCTCTACTATTTCCGGCACGGAACAGCCTTTTTTGACCGGTTCAATCTCGAGGTCCTTCAGTCGTTTGCCAATAGCTAAGGTTTGCTTCGTTACTTCCGGCACGTAGGCACCGGCGGCTACCACAAAATTGCACATGGTGAAACGGAGACGATTCGCTTGGTCGTGAATGGTCGATTCGAGGCGTTCCAATAATCCTGCGACTGCACTGATATCCACTTCATTCACAGGACGAAAGGATACCCAATTGCTAAGGGTGGACCAACCACAACATGCGACATTCTCCTTCTTAGCATCGATGAATTCGATCCCAAGGTCCCATCCGTGTTTGGTTTCGGAAATCAGCTGAGCGACCGCATATTCACTCAACATTTGCCAATTCGAGGCACGAGCCCACTTTCTTAAATTTGCCTTGGTCATTCCAGATTCGTCGGCCATTAAGGCTGCGAAGTAGCGCGCATCGGCGTTTCCAGTATCAAACAGCCCCAGGGCCATCTGATTATTGGAGTCCACCTTTTTCAACAGCTTCTTCATGTCACCGATTTTTACCCCGAATAATGGCTCACTGGCACCATGGGTAAAATAGATGCGTTTGGTTTGTTCACTGCCGTACGACGCCAGCTCTTTCATCACCTGCCTTACTGTCATGCTAAATACTTAA
>JAPUIL010000232.1 GCA_027297085.1 Verrucomicrobiota bacterium
GAAAGAAGCAAGCAGACTGTGCGTGTAGGGCATATACTCGAGCTCGAAGTGAGTGGATTGAGTGAAATTCTCTACAATATTAAGCCTCTCAATTCCAAGAACCATGAGCGGGAAGAAAACAAGGTCGACTAACTGGACCGCCAGGAATAGCATTCCGAGCGATGCCTTCTTTTCGACTCTCTTCAGAACTAGACTTACTGCGTAATGTCCGACAAACATTGGGTCATTCCTCCTGCGTGCTAAGGTCAAAGTTTAGGGACAACGAAACTTCTTTTAAATGTTAACGAATGTATTTCAGTTTCGTAATTGATAAGGGAGATCATAATTTTTTTAGGCTATAAAGCGCAACTTAAATATTTCTAGGATTGTCAACCTTGCGTACTCTAGAGCCTGTAAAACCTCTTCCTGATACATCCACGACCTATCTACTTCAACGGCGTACTGGTCGGTTAGTATGTCTACCCGCTTGCCGACAACGCAGTGTTCCAGTTCCCCGTGCAGCACCTTATTGTTGAAAGCACGCCATTGAGGGCTACTCCTCCTGGACAATGTCCTAAATGTTGGTTGGCGAGAGACTATTTGTTCAGGAGAGCTAAAACAGATATCCTAAAACGGAGACAGGTATTCCGGGCTAATCACCATATCCCTGGCAGACCGTAAATCACCTTTATTCAGCAATCTATTATAGGGACTTTTCCGGCCGGTGTATTTGATTTCCGCGTTCACTTCATCGAGAAATGCCATAAGCTCATCATTCATTGCTTTGGCTAATTCGGGCATTTCTTCCGAAAGATCGTTCTGCTCTTCGAGATCCTTGGAGAGGTCGTACAGTTCCAGAGGTTTATCACTGAGGTTTCTGATAAAATACCTGCTTTTACCCTCCAATTTTGGTTTCCCCGCACGCCAGAACTTCACCAACTTATAGTTCCCTTTCCGCATGGAGCTGGCTGCTGGTCGAAGTGCGCTCTGGTGGAAATAGAGCGCATCCCGGCTGCGCTTCACTTCCCCTTCACCCACTTGAAAAAGCACATTGACCAGACTTCCACCATCCAGGTTGCCGGGAAGTGGGGAATCGTTGCCCGCGAGCTCAGCGAAAGTCGGCAGGAAATCTAGACCGGTGACCGGAACCCGGGAAACAGAGTTAGGTTTTATCCCGGGACCGAGAGCAAGAAACGGAACTCGTATTCCCCCTTCATAATATTCATGTTTGCCGTGGCGGAGAGGTTCATTCCGCCATGCTACAGAAGTTTCATGTGTATCCAGAATATCTATACCTTCACCCAGAATCGCCGTCTGAGTGAAATAATGAACTGCACCATTGTCAGCGAGTAAGAATACATAGGTGTTATCTTCAATCTCCAATTCCTTTAACAAATCCAGGAGTTCACCGATCGAAGTATCCATATCTTTGAGCATGGCTGCGAAACCGGCATTGTCGTGTTTTTTACCCCGCGGTTTCTTGTCAAAGTAATCATAAGTTTCCTGTCTGGCCACCATATCTACGTGTGTTGCGTAATGAGATATCTGAGCAAAAAACGGTTTATTATCCACCACGCTTTCCCGAATGAACCCAGAGACACGGCGGGTGAGGCCGACTACATCTTTAGGATTTTCGTCGGGATAAAATACCGGGAACTCTCCGGTGTAGCGAACGTTCAGTTCTTTGGGTACCATTCCGTGCTTCAAATTATAGGCATCTACTGCAGGCTGAAAGGCGGGATCACCGTAGGTGGTATTGTATTTACCATTTTGGAAATTACCGGTGGCGTTGGAGGTAGGACCATCACTTACATCGTAGCCGGCTTCTTCTGGCATGATACCTATATGCCACTTGCCAAAATGGGCTGTCCGGTAATTGGAATTCCCGGCCTTGATCGCTTTGGGCAAGGTCAGCCATCCCGGAGCTCGTTCGAGCCAGGTCTCATCCTTTCCATACACATGGCGTGCGCAGTTTTGCCCAAACAGAATAGCGTGCCTGGTTGGATCACAGATAGGATTGGGAGCATAACCATCGGTGAACCGCATTCCCATCGCCGCCATGCGATCCATATTCGGAGTCTCAAAATAATCACTGCCCGAATCCGGACGGTTTGGATCAGCAAGATAAGAGTGACTGGTCCAACCCTGGTCATCCGTGAGGATCAATATAATATTGGGTGGACCTTCGTCTGCCTTCTCAGTCGAACAGGAAATTCCCGGCAACAGGACTAGCAAAAGAACCACCGATGAATTTAATAATAGTAGTCGATTCAAAGTTTTTTTCTCGATTAATAGTGTTAAAATTCAGCGGATTTCGAGAATGAAGAGCATCCCCCGTCCTGGCTAATGTTTTAAGACATTTCTTACCTGGATGACAAGGGTATCATAAGGGATCATTACTTATGATAGACGGCGTAGAAAGTGTTTCATAGCACTAAACAAATAGAGGAGAACAACTCCTTAAAAATGAACGAAACTAACATCGAGATCAAGGTATAAGGAATCAGATGAGGGATTCACCTAAGTCTAAACGACTATTCAACCTCGATCTCATGCTCTGCGAAGCTTGAAAAGCGAAGCAAGGATCTATTCAATGGATTAGCTTTCATGAAAACGCTGACAGTAAGTATAATAAGTATTTTTTTCTATTCACTGGTACCAGTAGTATGCCAGGGAAACTGGATGGCTGGAACCGCCAGGATAATGATAACGCCAGAGACACCGCTTGTTATGTCGGGGTATGCCAGCCGCACAAAGCCATTTTTTTCGGTAAAGCAGGACATTTGGGCCAAGACGCTTATTCTCGAAGATGAAACAGGAAAACGAGTGGCCATTATTACAACAGACCTGGTTGGCATATACTCCGATATCTCACCGGCGATTTACGCAGGCATTGAAGAGCGTACCGGAATACAAAGACAGGACGTCCTCCTCACTTGGTCCCATACCCACAGCGGCCCCCGTCTAACGCTGAAGGACAAACCATCTTCGGATGCTACCGAAGCCGATACCCAAAACTCGGTAGCCTATACAAAAGCCTTACAGGAGCAGCTTGTTCATTTGGTGGAAGTTGCCTCTCGTAGTCTGCAACCAGTAGACTTGAGTTGGGGGAGCGGAGTTGCCTCCTTTGTAATGAACCGCCGTCAACGTACACCGAGGGGTGTACGACTCGCCCCCAACCCCAGTGGACATGTCGACCGAAGTTTGCCTTGTCTTAAAGTAACCACCACCGATGGGAAAATTATGGCAGCTCTTTTCCAGGTAGCTTGCCACAATACCACTCTCACTCAAAACAACTACGCCCTCTGTGGTGATTACTCCGGATTCGCACAGGCGCATGTTGAGAAACGGTATCCGGGAGCCAATGCCATGTTCATGATCGGGTGCGCAGGTAACGCCAATCCCTACCCCCGTGGCACCATGGAAATCGCAGAACAACATGGGCGGGAGGTTGCCAGAGAAGTTAGCCGTTTGCTTGAGGGAGAATTAACACCCGTCACCGGTCCGCTTCCCACCGTATTGGATGTTGCTCATCTTTCTCTCCAACCGCAGAAATCCATTCCCGAACTAGAGGACATCGTGAAAAATGGTCCCAGCTGGCTTAAAGGAAACGCCCGCACCATGATAGAAGTATTAAAAAACGGAGAGACGCTTCCAATCACGTACGACGCAGCTGTTTCTGTGTGGCAGTTCGGAACGGACCTGACTTTGATTGGCTTATCAGGAGAAGTCGTGAGCGGCTACGTGCTGGCCACGCAATCGGCCATCGGACACCAGAAGCTTTGGATAGCTGCTTACAGCCACGACTATTTCGGCTACTTACCTACTGCGCAAATCCTGCGTGACGGTGGTTATGAAACGCGTGGTCTTTTTAACGGCATGGGTTGGTTTGACGAACAAGCCGAGGAAGACATGATCGAGACGGTCACACGACTCGCTAATGAAGCCGGACGGAAGTTTGAGTAAACCCGACAAGTGGAATAGACGTGTGCATCGTCATTAATTAAAGCGCCTCGGAGGTTACGATTCTGAAAAAGCCACGTCCGCCAATCTCGGCCAAATTTTTCCGAAACTCCAGAATCGAACCGTCGCCCAAGACAGCAGCCCCCTCATCACTCCAACCATCGGGCGATAAATCGCTACTACTCTGAAACTGATAGCTCGAGCCGGGACCCGACGCGATTGTGACCACGAAATCCCCAGCCGCAACAAGCGCCGACAATATCTTCGGCTCAGGCGGAGGTGGAGACCAAAGAAAAATACCCTGTCTGCCATCTTCCAGCTCGGCCCAAAAGACGACTTGACCCAGTTCATTTAAGGCAGAGCGGCCGCCAAAATCGCGCTGAGTTCCGAACAAAGAGTCGCTGCCTCCGTAATAATTGAGATCGAT
>JAPUIL010000233.1 GCA_027297085.1 Verrucomicrobiota bacterium
CATCGACGAGGGAGTCGTTACATTCGAAGATATCGGTCTCTCGAACTATGCCCACTACCCGGTCTTGGATGCGGCGGGAAACGTCTATTTTTATGCTCAATCTCGACCTGAATTCGAAACGAACTTCGAAATAGTTCCAGAGATCTGGAAATGGCATGCCGAAACAGGATTATTCGAGCTGGTAATCGCATTTGACGACAGTGCGATCTATGGCTTCCAGGACGTTTGGGATGAGGATTTACAGAAGGGAACCATCCTTGGGTTTGATTTCCAATTCGGTTTTCAGGTAAGTTCCGACGGACGCGTTGCCGGACTTGGACGGATTCCGGAATTTAACAATGATAGTTCTTCCAAACGGGTCGTCTATCGCAGGACGGGTTTCTGGGCACAGGATGAGGAAGGTGATTGGTCTCTTCTGATCGCGTCTCATTCAAATCCAAAAACTGTAGTTCCACCAGCTCCTCCTCTGGATGAATTTAAAGCCGGAGGTGAAAACTTTGGAAGAGCTACCAACATCTCGCTTCCCGGTGCGGACAGTCTGAGGCGCATCAGTGGAGGGGAAGACGGGCTACATGCCGCACAGACCTGGTGGACGGATGATGGATTGGTTTTTTTCAGTGCAAGTTTTTGGAATGAGGAAACTGAAACGGTGGAATTCGCCGGTCGTTTCCTGGCAACGGTGGTTGGAGGGCCGCCCGGCTCGAAGGCAACGGGAGTCCGCTATGTATGGGATGAAGGACTATCTACTCTGAATTGGCATACTATAGAAAGTGGTGATACCAATTGGCTGGATGCTAATGGAGTACGTTGGAATAAGCCACCCACCACATCTTCGGCTCAGGTCGAGATTCCCGAACCCTTCTGTGTAGAACTAAAACAAGCGGTTCTGGAAATCGCTACCCTCAATGTTGGCGGCACGCTCGAACTGTTCGCCAACTTAAGAGTAACTGAGAATACGGTCCTACACGATGTGACCATGCGTGGCGACGCAGAATTGATTTCCGAGGGGCCAATCACGGTAGATGGTGATATTGTAGCGGGAATACATGGCATACGGGCGATTTGGTCCGAACCCGGGAACACCATTACCGCCAAAGGATCGATATTTGGGATAGAAACGGGAATCTGGGTAACCTCAGCCGATGGCATCAAAATCGAAAATGACGCAGATGTTTCATCCAATGAGGTAATGGCAATTCTTGCCGATGCACAAAGCGGGAATATCGAGATAACCAACCGCAATAGTATAACCAGTGATAAAAGTAATGGTATCGTTGCAATAGCCGAGAACGGTGATATTCTCATAAATTCACCGGGCTTGGGTGAAGGATTAATGCCCGTAGTAATTTCGACAGGTGGTAAAGGCATCGACGCCAAAGCAAGCGGATCAATCGACATAAAATTTTCGGGTAAAATTAATACCATTGCGGCTAATAATACCGTAGTTCCGGCCACCGGTATCCGCGCGGAATCTTCATCTGGAACGGTCAACATCGAATCCATGGGAATGCTATCCACTAAGGGAGATTTATTTCAGGGCAATGGTATCTGGGTGAATTCTCAATCCGGGATTACGGTGAAGCATAGGGGATCGATATCTGCTGACGGATGGGCAGTAACGGCAGAATCAACTCAAGGTGATGTCCTGATTGATGCACAAGAGACCTTTCTAAATGCAGAGGGTGGAGGATTGCAGGCAACGGCACCGAACGGAAAAGCTACGATATATAGCGAGACGATCAATGCAAGTTTCTCCAACGGGATCGAAGCCAAGGCTGGAGGAGATATCGAAGTAGTCAGCAGGGGGGCCATTACAACAATGGGAGTTAAATTACTCGTACCCGTTAGTGGTATTTACACGGATACGACTGGCGGAAGTACCATGATTTCAAATACAGGTAATATCATGGTAACCAGCGACTCGCCTTCACCAGCCATATATGCGAAAGCAGCTACGGATATCACCATACAAAATACCGGTAGGCTTTCCAGTCTTTCAGGTGGTGGCATATGGGCAGAGAGTGCAACCGGCACAGTAGAGATCAACCACGAAGGCTTAATAGGGGTAAGCGGAGAAAGTGCTGGAATCCTGGCCAAGTCTGAAACGGGCTCTGTTATAATAAAGAGCAGCGATCCTTTAAGCTGGGTAAAAACTGCCGGCGGTAAACTTTCGGGCGATGCCATTCATGCCAGTGCAGGTGGTTCTGTATCCATTGATTGGGCAGGCGAAATTGAATCAACCGCGATCGGATCGAATGCCGTATTTGCCTATTCCGAAACTGCCGGAGTCAATGTAACCACTCGAGGCAGTGTAAACGCTTTTGGATCGAATGCGGATGGTGTTTTACTTTCGGGATCTTTGATTTTGACTCTCAATATCCTGGGTGGATCCGTTTCTGGAGCTGATGGAACAGGTACAGGAGTCCGGTTCGTCGACGGTACGGATAATAAATTAACCAATCATGGGGGAATATCTGCGTCCAGTATGGACGCTATCATATCCGGAAATGGAAATGAGACTATCGACAATCACGGTATTATAAGCGGAAATATCGACCTGGGCGGAGGGACCAATGCGTTGACCAATCATCCAGGGAGCGACCTGGTGACCGAGACAGAAATAAACCTTGGGGCAGGAAACGTTTTTGATAACTCGGGGCTCTTACAATTAGGCGAGGCAGGTGAAGAAGTTGTAACAACGGTCCTAACCGGAAATTATATTCAACAGAGCTCAGGAACCTTCCGGGTTGAAGTAGAAGATTCCGATAATAGCGATTCATTGACAGTGAATGGTGCAGTAACCCTGGCTGGAAAACTGAACATCCATTTACAGGCGGATCATGATCTTCAGGAGGGCGATAGCTTTGAACTGATTACAGCCAATTCAATAACAGGTACATTCGATTCAGTAAAAGTCTTTCAGGGTGTGGGTCCCGATTCGCAAAATACAGTTTCCCGATCCATTCGGTTCGACATAACCTACACAGGGACCAAAGTAACAGCAACTGTAGTGCCGGTAACCATTGAAGACTACGCGGATTGGCAGGAACTTTTCTTCGACGAGGAGCAGGCCGCCGATGAAGAGATCAGCGGTCCCGACAAAAATCCCGATGGAGACGGTTTGACTAACAGAGAGGAATACGTCTTTGGAGGTGATCCGTTGGTGCCCGATGGATCGCCGGTTACTTTTTTTCTAAACGATACAGCTAATCCCAATGAACTTTCGGTATCTGCTACCTTCGATTTGGCCAACGACGCGACTGATGCCCAATGGTTCTTTGAAACCTCCAGTGACCTGGAAAACTGGATCGAGGTAGGGGCATCTGAAACTGGAAATGTTGATAATGGTGATTTTTCGCAGATTACTGCCTCGTTAACGCAACCGATCGATGTGACGCAGCGGACGTTTTTAAAGATTGGGGTGAAGGAGCAACTCTAACCTGAAATTTAGCGCCGTAGCCGTTTAGATCTCAAATCCAGGAATTCGCGCTAATGGCGGGCTAAGATAAGACAACTTTTCGGAATTGGAACATGGCGCGAATCAATAGCAACTTATAGCATTCCATTTAATTCCATTACCAAAACGCCATGGGACCTAAGAGGAGACCATTCAGGTCTCCCCTGGATTGGGAGTTACCCCACTTCATGCTTTACGATACGGGTTGATTCTTTTTGTATTATTCAATGTTCGCCAATCGATTCTCCCCCTGGAAGTACTTGATCATATTCGGTCTCTTTTACTCAAATCTTCCTGCAGGTGAGCTTATTATCAAGCAGGCGGTTAAGTCTGGGGAAACAACTTTTATTAGCAAGAACAAGGATGGGACCGATATCATCGTTTCGGCCTTTTTACATGACACTGCCATCATGGGCTGGAATGGAAATCTCTTGGGAATCCATGTGGGAAGCGCCAGCTTTACTAAAACTGGAGCGGGCATTTGGGATGGATCATCTTTTCAACTTTATGGGGCAATCGATTGGCCTTTTGATGGTTTTACTCATGGAGAAAAAAATCGTGACGGTAATCCGCCGAGCAAACCGGTCTTCGACGTGTTTAAAGGCCTCCGCGTATTGAATAACGGAGGCATTATATTCCACGGTCGACTGAACGATGAAGACACCGTCCTTCCTGAGGTCTTTTGGCAAATGATTGGAACTGCGGACGGATCCGGTTTCACAAAACATCTGGAGCGTGAATTTGATTTACAAGTAACTAGTATTCTAGAAGCTTCACCCGACGGGAAATTTATCTTTGTATCAGATTTA
>JAPUIL010000234.1 GCA_027297085.1 Verrucomicrobiota bacterium
TTTCAGAGGGACACAGTGTTCGTGCACTGGTAAGGCCGAATAGCCCACGTGGCGGGCGACTGAAAATGGTTGATGTTGAAGTTTTTGAGGCCGATTTGGCCGATTACGAATTGCTCCACCACGCGTGCGACGGTATCCGACATATATATCATGCCGGTTCAGACATGAGTTCCGATTGGGAAATACAGGAAAGGGTAACTGTACAAGCGACCAAGCAATTGGTTGATGCTGCCAAAGCCAATCAAATAGAGAGATTTTTACATTTTAGCAGTCTCGCTGTACTTGACCACACAACCGTTCGGATGACGCAGAAAGTAACCGAAGACTGCCCATATAAACAGCACCAAAACACGATGGGCGCCTACGCCTACGCCAAAATTCAGACTGAGCAGCTACTACTTTCTGCCTATAAGAAAGACGGGCTGCCTATTACAATTGTGCGGCCAGGCATAGTGATTGGCCCAATGGGTCGTCTTTTTTTCCCGCATCTTGGGTACCGTTATGCTAATAAGTATTTTTTCATTATTGGAGACGGTAAAAAGGTACTTCCGCTCACGTATGTTGAGAACACGGTAGACGCAATTTATCGAGCTTCACAGTCTGAATCCGCGATCGGTCAAATATATAACATCGTTGATGATGGCGAAGTATTAGTATGCGACTATTTGCAACGATTTAAAGAGATGACTGGCGGACAAATCCGTATCAACCATGTGCCATATTTCCTTGCATACGCGGCCTCTGCAGCATACGAGATGGCCGCATCACTAGGGCTAGCCGAGAAAGGCATTACTTCTAGAGCACAGCTAAAGTCGAAACAAACTGACATTCTTTATGACAACGCAAAAACAAAATTCGAGCTAGATTGGACACCTACCGTTTCTATCGATGAGGGAATTCGAAAGACTTTTGAGTGGCATATATCACGTCCTTGAAACGCAAAACAGATCCTCCAGATCAATCAATAAAAGGATCGACCCTGAGAAAGGTTCCACGGACGAGGTTGAATTGATCTCGATTGGTTGCGCTAAAAATCATCCAGAATTCTCGCCCGCTCTCGCTGATCCACTCTGCCGGGATACCGAAAACCAAGGCATTAGATATGTCTCCCAAACAATTCCAGTCCGAGAAATGTACCGGTTTATCAACGAACATCGGCACGAGTTTGGTGTGGCCACGATGTGCCTGGTGCTCAAAGTAGCGCGCAGAGCCTTCTATAAATGGTTGCACAAGCCGCAGTCCGATCGTGCCATTGAGGATCGACGGCTATTGGTGCTCATACGTGTATCGTATGCTGCCAGCAGTGGTGATACGGCGCGCCACGCACCTTTCTGAACTTACGAGAAGTGGGCGATACCTGTGGTAAGAATCACGTGGTAGGATCATGAGAGCGAATAGAATCAAGGCTATGGGCGGCTACAAAGCACCACGCCTGATCGTAGGACAGCCATTGATCATTGTGCCCAACAGGCTTAAGCGCGAGTTTACGGTCGATCGTCCGGATCGTTTCTGGGTGACGGACATTACCTACATCCGGACTTGGCAAGGTTGGTTGCACCTGGCGGTGATTATTGACTTATTTGCACGCACGATCGTCAGCTGGTCAATGAAGCCGACCTTGGCGAAGGAGCTGGTGCTAGACGCAATGCTGATGGCCATGTTGCGGCGGCGTCCGCAGGAAAAGGTCATGGTTTATTCTGATCAAGGATCTCAGTACGGCAGTGATGGTTGGTTACACTTTTACAAAGCACACAAGCTGGAAACCAGCATGAGCCGACGCGGAAACTGCTGGGACAACGCTGTCGCTGAATCCTTCTTCAGTAGTCTGAAAAAGGAACGTGTCAACAAGCGAATCTACAAAACGAGAGACCTCGCCAAGGCCGATGTCTTCAACTACAATGAGATGTTCTACAATCGAACAAGACGACACAGCTATCTCGGCGGGGTCAGTCTAGAGGCATTGGAACGTGCCTCATTTTGAGGCTCGGGAGTATCTACAATACCGGCGGAAGTCCAGGCTGTTCTATGATCGGCACGGATGCACACCGAAAATTTGACTGACTCTATTTCATATTCAGCTTTTGGTGCTCAAGAGCTGGCTGTCGCATTTGGTATTCTTCTTAGGGAAAAAACGTCGTGCGCACACTTGAATAGTAAGTTGGCGCCGGTAATCTAAGACGCCTCGAGATTTATGAGCTATTGAATTGTGAGTGCTGGGTCGATATAGATATCGTAATAGAGCGAACTTTCAAATCGTACGCAAGTCGATACGGTTTGGCCGTTAAGACAACTGAAGGAGTGAGAATTGAAGCGAATTGATCATAACCAGGTCCCGATGCCGCCGGAATTAGAAGTCTGGTGCCTTTGGAATTTGGCGGGAAACACTAAAGTGGATTGGCTGGAGGAGATGTGCTCGCATACTCCCGAACGTTCGATCAGTTGGCTGGTTGGACCGTGAAGATTGGCTTGATGCTTCGCGCCCATGACCGTCCCGGCGGTATCGGCATCTATTCGAAAAATATCGTCAAGCATCTGCTGGAGATAGATTCGGACAATCATTACGTCCTGATGTACAACAACCCGGATCACGTTGGGAGTTATTCGCATCTGGACAATGTTGACGAGTTGTACGCTCCGCCGGCCAATCCGCTGATCTGGGATCAGTGGGTGACGCCCAGATTGATGAAAAAATGGGCGGTTGATCTGATTTTTCATACGAAGTTTACGGTGCCCTTGGCGACCAGGGCGAAAACAATCATGGCCCTGCACGGAGCGTCCTGGTACGTCCATCCGGAAATCTACGGGAAGTTCGACGTTTTCTATGTCAAGTGCACCATGCCAATTTATTGTCGGAGGGCCGACTTCATGATTTCCAACTCCGATTTGACGACGAAGGACCATATCGAGCTATTGGATGTTCCGCCGGAAAAAATCAGTACGGTTTATTTCGCGGCCAGCAAGGAATTTCATTGTATCGACGATGTATCGGTGCTGGACCGGATCAGAAAAAAATATGACCTGCCGGATCGCTTTATGCTGACGGTGACGAGCTATGATCCCGCAAAGAATTTTGCGACGTTACTAAGCGCATTTGAGATATGCAGGGAGGAAGACGATATTCATTTGGTAGTAACCGGCAAGAACTGTGCGCGATACGGGTTGGACCACGACATCAGGGGTCGTGGATTGGAGGGTGTGATCCATTTCCCTGGCTGGATCAACCACGATGATCTGCCCGCCATTTACAATCTCGCGACGGTATATGCATTCCCGTCAATCTACGAGACTTTCGGCATTCCTGTCCTTGAGTCCATGGCCTGTGGGTGCCCGGTCGTATCCTCGGATCGAGGAGCGGTTCCCGAGCTCGTCGGTGATGCGGCGTTAATGAGCGATGCTATGGACGCAGACGCCCTGGCCCGAAATCTGCTGAAGATCGTGACATCAGCCGAATCAGCACAACATTACCGGGCAGCTGGGCTCGAGCAGGTCAAGAAGTTCTCTTGGACTAAAACGGCGCAACAGACTCTGAAAATTTTCCAGAACGTCGTCGGAGCCTGATTCTCGAAACGAGCCGAAGTCCGGATGTCAGCATCATCACCACAGTCGGGTAACGCATCATCGGCGGAACGTGAAATCATCCGGGAGAAGCGGTGCTGGTTCCTCTGGACTGGTCTGGTTGTGATACTGATTATTTTTTCATCGGCGGCTCGCTGGTCAAGACCAGGCTATCGAATTATCAGGTCGCTATTCGTTACAACCTGTCGGGCAATTATCCGTTCGATTACAATCCTGCCCGGTGGCTGCAGCGGGGGCGGGCCACCTCTCTTCTCTGTCCGACTACTGGGGTCCACCTCTGCCATCAATAGCATGGTAGCAATGCTCCCTGTTTCCCGTGGCGGGATAGGCATCGCCGAGGCAATGTACGTCCTCCTATTCCTACTTGCGGGACTGTCTAATGAAACTGCGCTAGCCCTCGCCCTTTTTATGCGCGCTCTGGCCTGGTTGTTCCACTCCCTGGTCCCGCACTATTCCTTATGCCCGCCGTCGGCGCCGTGGCTAGAGTAACTGTCACACCTC
>JAPUIL010000235.1 GCA_027297085.1 Verrucomicrobiota bacterium
CAGGGCAGGTTTACGGTTTAAAAGACTTCGCTAAACAGCGCGCTTGATCGAAAACCCGAAATTAAGGGAGCTGTTGGATAGGTTTATATCCACCCTGGCAAGCTATTTAATTGCCCCTTGTATCTTGATTTCCACCTCTAAACCAAAAGTTTCAATGCAGTATCCACGCTGGCGTCCTCGTGCACGATAGCCCTCAATGCCATTGCAACAGCCGGTGGATTTGTGTGCTGCCATACATTTCTACCCACGGCAATTCCGCTGGCTCCCGCATCGATGGAATTCTTCACCATGGTCAACAACGCCTCATCGTCGCCCATGGCTGCACCTCCGAGGACAACGACAGGAACCAATGCCGCTTCCACGATTCTTTTAAAATCATCGACACTGCCCCCGGTAGGGAAAGCGGTTTTAACAACATCGGCACCCAGTTCCGCCGCCAGCCGAACGACAAACCCGATGTTTTCAACGGTGTAATCCTCAGGTCTGCCAATGCCAAAGGGCAATGACTCAATAATTACCGGCACCTGGCTATCTAAACTCTCTGAGATAAGGTCCGCACATTCGCGAATGTTTTTTGCTTCATTAGGGTGATGCGGATAGCACATGCTCATGATGGCATGCGCTCCTACTAATTGAGCATCATCGCAGGTGTATATACGAAACGGACCCGTATCCGGATTTCCGGGATAAGTTGGTTTGTAACAGTCCGTTCGCAAACACACACCTTTCCCGGTCAACTCGCTCTTACACACTTGAGCGACACCCAGATTGACAACAAAACCATCCACTGATTCACGGACCGAGCTAATAACATCTCCAGGGCGTTCAAGTCCTGTAACAGGAATGGCGGTTCCATGATCAATAGGAAGTATGACAGTTCGCCCGTCTTCTTGAAAGAATGCTTTTAGGTTTTCTGTTTTGGTCATGATAGGTATTTATTTTTAGGCAATCGATAACAAGACGTTGCGGCGGCAGAGCGGGGACGCTCTGGCCCTACCATTTCAGCTGTTTCTGGTAGGGCAGCTGCATCCTTGCAGCGCCGATTACAGTGACTTGAGATCAAAGCGTGAGGACAATACGATAGGGGACAATGGCTAAGTTACGCGGTTTATTAAAAAATAAAAAAAGCAAGTCCGGCGTCGCGGTCATTCCTTGCTATTTTGCATGCCAATGTGGGATTCAAAGTTGTTATTTTGATATCCTCACACTCGAAACTGCACTTCGCTTGTAGATGTGTCGGCGTTCGCATCGGCAGTTGCCACTCGAATGGAAACGGACCGTAGATTCGCCCAATCCGGGCTTAACTTAATGCCATTAAGGATGGACCTTATTTTCTTCAACCAACTCCTAGGGAGCGGGGGGTCTTATATAAGTCAGCTTTGTCGGATCTTCTATCTGTGGCGCAAGAGCCGCCAAGGCCAATAGCTGTTTCACAATCTCCGGATTTCCGGCGGCAACGTTTTTGGATTCACCAATATCATTTTCTAGATCATAGAGTTCGATGTCGTTTGAACCGCGTTCATCCACATAACTTCGGAAGACCTTTCGATCGGCCATCACCAATTTCCATTTACCCTGGCGCACGCACTGAAACTCTTCACGACAATAGTAATACAAGTGGTCGCGCGCACCTGCTTCATTTTTTCCCAGCAGAAGGTCTGTTTGATCAAAACCGTCGATGGGCCGATCGCTTGGCACCTCGAAGCCGGTCAGGTTTGCGAATGTCGGCAACAAATCCAGGCTACTGAAAATGGCATTGCTCACTCTTCCCGCAGGAATGTGCCCCGGCCAGCGCATGATAGCCGGAACTCTTAAACCACCTTCGTAGGTTGATCCTTTGGCGCCGCGCAAAACTCCAGAAGTCCCCCAGCCGATCTGGCCCTTGTGTTTCGGCCCGAGGCTCTCCTCGTGGTTGCTCCAGGGACCGTTGTCGGAAGTGAAAATGACCAGTGTATTGTCCCGCAGCCCCAGCTCATCGATCACGTCCAGCAGGCGACCGGTATGGAAATCCAGCTCTTCAATGGTATCGTCATACAGGTTGCCTCCCGATTTTCCTTTGAACTCCGGCGAGGCATCGATGATCGAGTGCACCATGGTATGCGCGAGATAGAGCAGAAAAGGTCCCTCCTTGTTTTCCTTCAGCCAATCGATACCCTTATCAGTATAAAGTTTTGTAAGTGAGCCCATGTCATCGGTGCCACCTGCAGGGTCATTATTTTCATGAAAAGTTACTTCTCCGCTGTCGTTAGCTCCAAGAGGACCGAAGTAATAATCAAAGCCCTGATTGTTGGGCATACGCTCAATGATGGGACGGCGGTTCGACACATCCCACTTTCCAATACAAGCCGTGCGATAACCGACATCCTTCATCAGCTCGGCAAAGGTGATTTCACTTTCCGGCATGCTCCAGCCAAGGCTGCGAACCGGATAGCGAGACGTGAGTAGAGCTGATCGGGAAGGTCCACATACCGGCTGCACATAGAAATCGGTAAAGCGGATGCCATCGGCTGCCAGTTTATCGAGGTTGGGCGAGTCGATATTCTCCGATCCGAAACAACCCAGGTCGCCATAACCCTGATCGTCTGTGAAGATAATCACGATATTTGGCTTGTCCTGCATGTCTCGTCGTAGCTCTTGAGCGGAGTCGGAAGCTTGTCGAATGGGCCGGGTTTCCTGTTTTGCACAGCCGAAAAAGAACAACGTGAGAGGAAGCGTAAGATAGAGAATACTTGAGAGAGATCGGAAAATCCGATGTGGGGTCTTATTTCTTGAAGTAGTCATAGCCTAAACCTATCGAGGCTGATGCCTGGTCGACAAGTATTTATAACGATCCCTTCCGGTTGCTTGACCCGGTCGAATCAGGATAATAAAACCCAAGAATGAAAATACCCTATGCTTCTCTAATACTACTAATTACCCTGAGTCTTGGCGCATGCTCTCCCAAGGGAGAAACGACCATGGGCGACGGATGGACCTCCCTTTTTAACGGAAAAGATCTCACTGGCTGGGAAACCAAGGTAGACGGAGCGGCAGAAGTCTGGTCCGTTATAGACGGGGTTATTGATTGTCAGCCCAAGCTTCAACCCAGGGGCGACAAAGCACTCTGGAGCGTTGAAAGCTACAAAGATTTCGAACTCCACGTCGAGTGGCGCTTGAAAGAAACGAAAGGTAAGTACAATATACCGGTGGTACTTCCCGATGGCAGTTACCAACTCGATGCTAATGGTGAAAAGGTCGTTCACCCACAACCTGGAGCCGACTCAGGCGTTTACTTGCGCGGAACCAGCAAAGCTCAATTAAATATTTGGACATGGCCGATCGGCTCCGGAGAAGTGTACGGCTACCGTAACAATCAGAAGGATCCCGCTGTCCGGGCTGGTGTCACGCCGAAGGTAAATGCGGACAATCCGGTGGGTGAATGGAATACTTTCCATATCACAATGAAGGGTGATCGACTCACTGTCATGCTTAATGGACAGTCTGTTTTGGATAACGCGCAACTCCC
>JAPUIL010000236.1 GCA_027297085.1 Verrucomicrobiota bacterium
AGGTTTCAGGTTTCAGTTTTCAGGTGTCAGACAAAGAGGGGCTTTATGACCCGATCGTTCCGAGGCTGTACGATGAAATCGGGGCATAAAGCCCCTCCTACAGCTATGAAGAACCTTCGGTTTTCAAACTTTCCCATCCGTCAGCAACCCCGACGCAAGCAAAGGGGAACGTGCATATGGGAAGGCTCCTGATTCAGGCACTGGTTAATGGTTGTTTGAGAAAAATCCTCCTCGTCCTCCTATTGTTCAGAAGATCGATTAGCCGACAATCGCACTTCTTTTGTACCAAGGCGTGGAATACTGATTCGTCAGCAAGCTAACTCCTCTGCAACATCCTACAATTGAGAATTCCGAATCGAGGAGTTAGCTTGCTAACGAATTCTTTTTTGTGTGCAGCCGAGTCCGCCACTGAATTCGAATAACGGGTAACTAATAACGAAAAACCGGCCGCTTCGCGGCCTACTCTTTTTTCCTCTTCCCGCGCACTTGCATATAGAGACCACCGAGAAACAGACCGATAACGCTTGTCCAAAAATACCAGGGGCGGTCAAAGATATCGTGCAAGGAGGCGCCTCCGTATTTATCGAGCACCTGTTCCCAAGGGAAAAGGAACGGTGAAAGTTTCAGCACGAAAAAGGAACTCTGCACTGCGTGCCAGGCGCCTATAGCTGAAGTGGCAATCTTCATAGCCCATTTCTCCAATAATAGAGCGGCAAATCCACCTACTAGGATGGCAACTACCAGCACGCCGATTGCCGCCACATCCTGCAGCGATTGCAGAAAGGGCAGAAAAACCACTCCACCTGCGTAGGCTCCCAGTATAAATACTCCGGCCTTGTAGAAGAAATTCATCAGGACGCCTAAAGCCAAGCCCAAGACCCCAGCAACTATCCAGACTAAATTGGGCTGCTCGGGGAAAATCAAAGGTGCATACAACAACCCCGCATAGAGTCCGCTCGTGAGCCCCAGCATGAAGAGTACAGCTTTAAGAATTTTATAGCCATGGAGGCAGGTGATCAGCCCAAAGGCTAAAACCACGGCACCTGGAACCCACCAAGGCAGGTTTTCCAGGGGGAGAGCTGAAAAATCGGGATTCACTTTTTCTATCAGGTCGTAGCCAAATTAATGTCAACTGACAAGTTTTTGAGTCCTTTGAAAATATCCTCGCCCTTTGCTGACCGATCCTTTCCATTCTGGGTCCCTGAAAAATGGAACAACTGGCCCTGTGTCAGATAGCTCAAAAGCAGAAGCAGACATGAACAAAGACGTTTTATCAGAAGCAGCTACCATCGCACGCGGCCTGGCCATCGACGCTGTCGCAGCCTGCAAATCTGGCCACCTCGGACTCCCTCTGGGAGCCGCAGAAGTAGGGGCCGTCTTATTTGGAGACTCTCTCTCCATGAACCCAAGGAATCCGGACTGGATCAATCGCGACCGATTCGTCCTCTCAGCCGGCCATGGAAGCATGTTTCTTTACGCCTGGTTGCACCTCTCAGGATTTGATGTGAGCCTGGACGATATTAAGAATTTCCGCGTATTGCACAGCAAAACCCCCGGGCACCCGGAGTTTGGTGAAACTCCCGGCGTCGAAAGCACCACCGGCCCATTAGGTCAAGGTGTGGGCAACTCAGTGGGAATGGCTGTCGCAGCCAAAATGACCGCTGAAAAGTTCAATACCGCCGACCACACCATCATCGACCACCACATTGTATGTCTGGCAGGTGATGGATGCCTCCAGGAAGGGATTACCGCTGAAGCCAGCGCGTTTGCCGGACACTTTGGACTGGATAACCTGATCCTTATTTTTGATTCCAATGATGTGACCCTCGATGCAGCTGCTGAAGAGACGCAAAGTGAAGACACCGCCAAACGCTACGAAGCCTATGGTTGGGATGTTGTTACCATCGATGGGTACGACATGGATGGAATTCAAAACGCATTGGCTAACGCCAAGAGCAACGACAACGGAAAACCCAAATTGATCATCGCCAGAACCCTTATTGGGAAAGGTATTAAGCAGGTCGCCGGCACCGCAGCAGCTCACGGCGAAAGTGGTATGAAATTTGCCGCTGAGTCTCGTGCTGCATTGGGACTGCCGGAAGAGAACTTCTATGTATCAGAGAATGTAAAATCCTACTTTGCCGAGCGTAAGCAGAACCTTGCCCAGAAATACAATGATTGGCTCGACACCTACCATGCCTGGAAATCGGCCAACCCAGAGCTGGCAGGCCTTCTGGAAAGCGCTCAAAACGATGAGCCGGTAGATGTAGACGCCTTGTTTGCGGCCATCCCCGAAGCGGATTCTGAACAATCGGTGGCTACTCGTGTAGCTGGAGGAAATGTCATTAATGCCCTGGCCAAAAAACTGCCGCTCCTCCTTACCGGTAGCGCGGACCTGTTTGGCTCAACCAAAAACTACATCAACGGCGTTGGCGACTTCACCCGCGACAACCCTTCAGGCAGAAATATTCGTTTCGGCATTCGCGAACACGCGATGGGCGCCATCGTCAATGGCATCGCCTACCACGGCATTTTCACCGCCTCAGGAGCGACGTTTACGATCTTTGCCGATTACATGCGCCCGGCGCTTCGCTTGGCAGCTTTGTCCAAACTACACAACTTCCAGATCTTCACTCACGATTCCGTGGCAGTAGGACAGGATGGACCCACCCACCAACCAGTGGAAGTCGTCAGTGCCCTGCGCCTCATTCCTGGTATGGACGTCATTCGCCCGGCAGATCCGGAGGAAACCGCAGGCGCATTTGTGGCTGCGTTGGAACGTCAGGATGGTCCCACTTCATTGGTGTTGTCACGTCAGGGTGTTCCAACTTTGAACAATCTTTCAGTTGAAGACCGCCGCAAGGGAGTTTTAAAAGGTGGCTATATCGCGCGGAAAGAAATTGGAGATTTGGCGATGATCATTCTCTCCAATGGCAGTGAACTTCAACACGCCCTGGATGCTGCAGAAGAACTCGGCGTAGGAACCCGCGTGGTTTCCATGCCCTGCTTCGAACGTTTTGACCGTCAGAGCGATGAATACCGCGAAACGATCCTTCCATCCTCCTGCAGGAAACGAGTAGCAATTGAGGCAGGTGTAAACCATGTCTGGTTCAAATACGTCGGCCTGGATGGTAAGGTTGTAGGCATTGATCGTTTCGGTCTTTCCGCAGAAGGCGGGCTGGTTTTGCGTGAACTGGGTATCACCAAGGAAAGTGTGATAGCTGCCGCTCAGTCCTTATAGACATAGCCTAACCCGTATTTCTCACCAAATGATCTAAGGTGATGAAAATGAACGACTAGTGAGTTTCTTTCAAATTACACGGTATACACATTCGTTATGCACGCATTTTCGGGCTAATTATTTGGAACTCGGCCACAACAGGCCGGGTTTATGGTTATAGCGTGAGAAAATTTACCCCATGGATTTTATGTTTAGTCGCCTGTAGTGGTTGCCAGGCTGCTCAACTATTGCCAATAGGAAGGATCCAGGGAATCGCACACCGCTCTCCGTATGCCGGTGAAATCGTCGAGGCGCAAGGCATCGTGACTCAGGTCGATAAAAATGGATTCTGTTTTCAATCCAAGTCTCCCGATGCTTCTCCGGAAACATCAGATGCCATGTACGTCTACCAGAAAAACACCGAAGTCCACCTGGGCAACGAAGTGCGGGTCAAAGGACGGGTGGAAGAGTGGACGCCAGGGGGGGAAGACAGCTACAATTTGAGTATAACTCAAATCAGGGCAGTTGCCATCCGTCGCATCCGTAGCAAGGCACCTCTGCCAAAGCCCGTAGTGCTAAACTACCTGATGCCAGACTACCCTAAGATCATAAAACAGCCGGGTTCAGCCTACGATCCCACAATCAACGCGCTGGACTTTTGGGAAAGCCTTGAACTCATGCGGGTAGTCATAATGGACGCGAGCATAGTCGGCCCGAAATCCCGCTACGGTGAAATAGCCGTCCGCATTCCCCAAGGCCTGGCCGAACCCAGAACTCCGCGAGGCGGTGTAAAACTAACCGGGTATGAGTTCAACCCGGCCCGCATTCTGGTGGCTCTAGACCCGGAAAGCGAATTAAACTACAGTACCGGGGACCGCCTTTCTACGCCCATACAAGGCATCATCACCTATTCTTTCGGTAACTACAAAGTGACGGCAACCAGCAGGCCGGAACCTCCATATACTTCGAGCATAGCTGCTTTTTCTATATCGGACCCGCTTCCCGATTCAGCATTTAAACTGGCCACCTTCAACGTGGAAAACCTGTATCCGGAGTTACCCGATGAAAAGTTCCGGGCCCTGGGTAAAATTATCGCTCAATCACTCCAAGCTCCGGACATCGTTGCCCTTCAAGAAATTCAGGACAACTCCGGTCCTAAAAACGATGGCGAAATCGGAGCGGACCAAGCGCTGGACAAATTGATCCGGTTTATCCTCGAGGCTGGCGGTCCACGTTATTCCTACCATCAACTCAATCCGGAAGAAAATGCCGACGGTGGATGGGCGGGCGGAAATATACGGAACGCTTACCTCTATAAAAAGGAATCCATGCGTCTTGGAAAAAGCTATCACCTTAAAAATCCTGTCTTCGACAAAAATAAAGACCGCGACTATTATGGCACTCGAAAACCTCTGGTCGGGTTTTTCCAAAACGAGGACCGCCAACTCATCCTGATCAATTGTCATCTGAACAGCAAAGGGAGAGACTCCTCCTCATTTGGAGCGCTTCTACCTGCTGTCCGCTTCTCTGAACCTCAAAGGATCGCCCAAACGCGGGTCATTCGAGCTCATGTGGACGAGCTCAGGCAAAAGTATCCCAATGCAGGGGTTATCGTATTGGGTGATATGAACGATTTTGAATTTTCACCTGCTATCCAAAACCTGACCGGCAACCAAGGGCTCATCAATCTGGTCAATACGGTGCCGTTAGCTAATAGGTATACCTATATTCACCAAGGTTTCTCCCAGGTGCTGGATCATATCCTGGTCAGCCCGGACCTGGCCGGAAAACTTGCGACTCAAATTGTCCACGTAAACGCTGACTTGAGCGAAGCATTGAGGGCCAGTGACCACGATCCCATACTCGCTTGGTTCACCAACTGGTAAATCAACCCAAAGGTTTCAAACGCCATCAAAAGTGCAGGTTCTATCAAGAAAAATAAACGTATTGTGTAATGGATGCTATTATAGACTTTTAAAGCCTCTCAAATAACGACCCTTAAAAAATGCCCTTGTGAAGGCTAAAACCAACATGCACGAAAAGCTGTGTTCCAGCCCGCAAACAACATGGTCACGTAGGAAACTACGCTCCCGCGCTTGTTTGCAGACTGCGCCTTGCTCTTCATCACATCTGGGTTTTTTGAAACGCTTGGGGAAAGTCTCCCGCTTTTTCAAATTATCCTTGTCGCGCCGGTTTTAGTCCCTTGAAATCGATGCCCTAGACCTAACTACCGGACTCATTTTTATCCTATCACATCCTACCTGTTTCTAGCTGATGGTTGAACCTGTTTACGACGAAAAATCAATTAAGTCGCTGGACTGGAGAGAACATATCCGCCTCCGTCCCGGCATGTACATCGGAAACGTCTCGGGCAATGGAACCTCCGCTGAAGAAGGACTTTATGTCCTTATCAAAGAAGTCGCGGATAACTGCCTGGATGAGTACATGATGGGATATGGGAAACGGATTGAGATCACCCTTAAAAACAATTTCGTCACGGTGCGTGACTATGGTCGTGGTATTCCCTTGGGGAAGGTGGTTGAGTGCGTCAGCAAAATTAACACCGGGGGTAAGTATGACTCTGAGGCGTTCCAGAAATCCATCGGATTAAACGGGGTGGGCTCAAAGGCGGTAAATGCGCTTTCCGAATCCTTCAAAGTACAGTCCTTCCGCGACGGAAAAACGGTGGGTGCTGAATTTAACCGGGGCAACCTGGTCAATCAGGACAAGAAAGCCAAGGCCAGCGAAGAGAAATCGGGCACGCTAGTTACTTTTACACCGGACAAGGAAATTTTTGGCGAGTTCACCTTTCGCAAGGAGTTCATTGAAAAATTGCTTTGGAACTACGCCTACCTGAATACCGGTTTGACCCTGGTGTTAAACGGCGAGCGCTACCAATCGAAAAATGGACTGTTCGACTTGCTGACGGAAAACCTCGAATCAGACCCCAACTACCCAATCATCCATTTCAAAGAAGAAGACATCGAAATCGCGTTTACCCATACCAACCAATACGGGGAAGAATACTTTTCGTTCGTCAATGGCCAGCACACAACCTTGGGCGGAACGCACGAAGCTGCATTCAAGCAAGCCATTGTAGAAACGCTAAGGGGGTTCTTTAAGAAGGATTTTCATGTATCGGATATCCGCAGCGGAATTATCGGAGCGGTCGCGGTTCGCGTTCAGGAGCCTACCTTCGAAAGTCAGACCAAAGTAAAACTGGGAAGTGACGGTTTTGGACCAAAAGGACCTAGTATCCGGCAAGGCATTACGAATTTCCTAAAGAAGGAGCTCGATAATTTTTTGCACAAGAATCCGCGAGCTGCTGAGGCCATCAAGAAGCGGATTCTACAAAGCGAACGGGAACGTACGGAACTCAAAGGGATACAGAAAATTGCCAAGGAGCGCGCCAAAAAAGCCAAGGTGGTTAACAAGAAGTTGCGCGACTGCAAAATTCACTTCAACTCCACGCACAAGGATGCTGATAAAAGTTCTGTCTTTATAACCGAAGGTGACTCGGCCTCAGGATCCATAACCAAGTCCCGCGATCCTCTGACCCAAGCCGTGTTCTCTCTGCGGGGAAAGCCGCTCAACACCTACGGAATGAAACGAAAGGTGATATACGAGAACGAGGAGTTTTATCTTTTGCAGGATGCTTTGGACATCGAGGACGGCTTGGAAAATCTACGTTACAATAAAATCATCCTGGCTACCGATGCAGACGTTGACGGATTTCACATCCGCATACTTCTCATGTGTTACTTTCTGCAGTTTTTTCCGGAATTGGTACGCCGGGGACACCTCTACATCTTGCAGACACCCCTTTTTCGGGTTCGCAATAAAAAGGCCACCGTTTATTGTTACTCGCAGGAAGAGAAACAACAGGCGATGGCCACATTGAGTGGCAAGGTGGAGATCACACGCTTCAAAGGACTCGGAGAAATCTCTCCGTCTGAATTCAAACAATTTATTAACGAAAACATGCGTCTCGAGCCTGTGGTGATCGGCAAGAATTCACACCTGGACGACATGCTTGAGTTTTACATGGGCAAAAATACTCCCGAGAGAAAAGACTTTATCGTAGGCAACCTGGTGGTAGAAGAACCCATCAATGAGAGTGCTGAAGCTGAAGCCGAGGCAGCTCTAACTGCTTAGCTTCCAAAAGGCACCTTGCAAATCAATAAACCTCAGAGCACCAAAATTTTCCATAATGAACAAGTTCAACGGCAAGAAATCGTCAGCAAGCTAACTCCTACAACAGTGAAATCCATTTCGAAGTGTAGGAGCCACCTTGGTGGCGAATCGGTAGTGGCTACAACGCAAACTCGCTTCCGTCTATTCAGCTGGCAGTAAAAAATGCGGGACAAAGATTTACCTGAAAACCCTGACCTGGAAAAGGTTTCGGATCTTTATAAAAAATATTACCTGGAATACGCGTCCTACGTGATCCTGGATCGCGCGGTTCCTTCGATTCTCGACGGACTCAAACCGGTTCAACGCCGCATCTTGACTACCATGTTCAAGATGAATGACGGGCGCTTCCACAAGGTAGCCAGTATTGTCGGGGAAACGATGAAACTACACCCGCATGGAGATGCAGCTATCACCGATGCCCTGGTGCAAATTGCCCAACGCGACCTGCTCATCGAAATGCAGGGCAACTTTGGTGACCCCGTAACCGGTGACCGGGCAGCTGCCAGTCGTTACATTGAGGCTCGGCTCTCCAAGTTCGCCCTTGAAGTACTGTTTAACCCCAAGACAACCGAGTATCAGGATTCCTATGATGCCCGGGCAAAAGAGCCAGTCGTATTGCCAGCAAAGTTTCCCCTTGCCCTGGCTCAGGGTATTGAAGGAATCGCGGTTGGTCTGGCTTGTAAGATTTTCCCACACAACTTTATTGAATTAATCGATGCCTCCATCGCTGTTCTCAGGAAAGAAGATTTTGAACTGTATCCAGATTATCCTACAGGAGGTATTGCCGATATTTCCGAATACAACGATGGACTTCGAGGTGGCAGAGTCAAAGTCCGCGCCAAATTCGAAACCTTAAAAAAACGGCAACTGGCTATTCGGGAAATTCCCTTTGGTACCACTACTTCCTCGTTGATCGATTCCATCGTGAACGCGAGGGATAAGGGAAAAATAAAATTCGATCGAATCGAGGATCACACTGCTGAAAATGTAGAAATACTGATTCAGTTAGCCGCCGGTATTGCACCGGATACCATGATCAATGCGCTCTACGCGTTTACCGATTGCGAAACGTCCCTGGCACCCAATTCCAGCATCATTGAAAACAACCGGCCGGAGTTTTTGCCTGTTTCGGAATTACTCAGGCGCTCAGCAAAACACACCCGGGCTCTGCTGAAACTGGAGCTCGAAATCGAGTTGAGAGAGCTTGAAGAAAAGTGGCACCTTAGCAGTCTGGAGAAGATCTTCATCGAAAACCGCATCTATCGCGACATAGAAGAATGTACCACCTGGGAAAGCATCATCGAAACCATCCGAAACGGCCTCGAGCCCTTCCTCCACCTACTGCGCAGAGAGGTTACCGATGATGACATTGCCCGCCTGACGGAGATAAAGATCAAACGCATCTCACGCTACGATGCCTTCCGGGCCGACGAGTACATCAAGGGCTTGGAGGACCGGATGAAAATAGTGCAACGCTACCTTAAGCAATTAACCAAATTCACCATTAAGTTCTACGAGTCGCTAAAAGAGAATTTCGGTGAGGGACGAGAGCGTAAAACAGTATTGGCGTCCTTCGACCGCGTGGTAGCTACGAAGGTGGCTGTAGCCAGCGAGACTTTATATGTAAATCACAAGGACGGCTTTATCGGCACTGGAATGAAAAAAGATGAACCAGTCTTCAAGTGCTCGAGCCTCGATGACATCATCGTTTTTACCAGGGATGGAAACATGCGAGTAGTCAAAGTGGCTGACAAGGTTTTCGTCGGCAAAGACATCATCCACGTGAGTGTCTTCGACAAGAATGACAAGTCCGTTCATTCCATGATGTACCGCGACGGCAAACGAGGAAATGTCTACGCGAAAAAATTTCGTATAGGCGGCGTTACCCGCGATAAAGAATATTCACTGACCAAAGGAAATACAGGTTCACGCGTCTTCTTCTTTTCGGTCGATAAAACCGAACAGGAAAGCCCGTATGTGAAAGTGTACCACAAACCTGTTCCCCGTTTACGCAAATTGGAGATCCCGTTCAACTTCGCCGAGTTCGCGATGAAAAGCCGGGGCAGCCAAGGCAATATAATTACCAGGAATATCGTCCAACGCGTCGCACGTGCGGCGCTGGATGAAGATCAGGAAGAAGAACCGGTCAGTCACGAGTCCGAGCAGAAGACCTTGGATCTTGACAGCTAGAAGTGCGGGGTCATCAGGTCACGCCATAGCCCTTGGGCGACGGTGGATCCTTGCAATCGTGCATACCAATGCAGGATTTCAGGTTTGACCCCTTGATTGGAATGTCACTGTTTCATTTTAGTCGGGCCGTAGCTCAGCCTGGTAGAGCGCTGCGTTCGGGACGCAGAGGCCGCTGGTTCGAGTCCAGTCGGCCCGACCATAATAAAAGCAAATTATTCCTGAAAGCCGAATATAATCAGTGTTTTCAAAGGATACAGAGTACAAACGGCTTCTTTGGTTTCCAAAAAATGCTATTGAATAACACTCTATGTATGTTTTTATACATACCAAATGGGAACCACAAAACGAACCAAACGCGAACCATGGAAACCTTCTCGTGGAATTCGTCTGTACCATCGAGCAGATCGCGAAACTAAACCCTGGGTGGTACAATGGAGAGTGCCTGGCGAATCGAACCCGAAATCTAAGAGTTTCGAAAAGGAGGCTTATCAAATCTTATTTGCAAAAGACTTGGACAGAAGGCGGGAAGACGAAGGAAAACAAATTCTCAACTTTGACCCAAAGGAATGGAAGCGATATTTGCTTTTCAAAGAGAGAATAGGAGGCGCCCACAACCTTGATCTGGTAGAACGAATGTGGCTTGGAAATCAACCGCAATGGCTCGGATCTTATCTGGAAAAGGTTGGACGGGATTTTCTAAGAGAGAAAGACAGAGAAGGGCTTTCTAGAGATTCCTACGACCGTTACGTCAAATTGATCGACAATCTCAACAGGAGCTTTCCAAGAGTTCGGATCAATGAATTGGACGATCAAGTCATGCTCAGGTGGCTAGATTCCCTTGCCTCAAGTAATGGCAAACCTTTCACTCCAGTAACCAAAAACAATTGGAGAAAACTCCTAAACACGTTTTTTTCTGACTGCGTCCGAAGACGGTATATCACGGACAACCCCATCGATTTAATTGCGAAGTGGGGAGTTAAGGAGAAGCCGGTAGGAATTCTCTCACCAGAAGAAGGGAGGCAATTGTTTTCCGCAAACCGTGAAAAAGCAGCAATCGGCCGACTGGCATTAGAGGCATTTGCAGGAATGAGATATTCAAGCGCCAGGCGTCTTCAAAAGAAACACATTAACTTTGACGAATGCGGTATTGAACTGCCTGGTGCCAGAATCAAAACCCAACGAAGAATCTACGTTGATGGATTCCCCGAAAATCTGTGGGAGTGGGTAAATTTTGCCCCCAAGGAGTGCTGGTCAATGCCGGAACGAGTCTATCAGGAGGAAAAAAAGTTAGCCTTCATACGTGCAAACGTCCCCCACCCCCACAATTGCTTAAGACATAGCTTTGCTACCTACCATGTTGCCAAATTCAAAAACGTTGGACTTACAGCCACGTTACTTTGTCATACAAACATCCAAACGCTCAATCGGTTTTATCGGGGGAATGCTACACATTCCGAAGGCGTGGAATGGTTCGAGATTATGCCTTAGTCATTTTTTCAAGGCGAGGTGGCGGGGGTCGAAATCGGATTTCAGGGTTTTTCTGAACGGACAAAAAACCCAGTAAAATCAACGCATTCAGCTCTATTTCAGGGATATATGGACCTATAACTCCAAAATTGAACTGGTCCATAGACTGCACAGAACTGCATATTTCTACACAATTTTTGGCAGGAATTTGGCCGGAATTTCTTTTTAACGTTATAGGACACGGAGCGCCCCAGGCGCTTCCTGTGCTCCGGCTTGTTCTACAGGTTTGTTGTTCCGGTTTATCTTGAATGCCATCGATATTGTTCTTCCGTCCAATAGAGAGCGGCCTGCCTCACTAGCCGCAGCGTCACGATGCAAATAAGCTGACAGCTCGTATCGCGCACTCATTTCATGGGATACCAAGTCGACGAATTCGTTCCGATTTCTCTGCGCGTCTGTATCAAGCTTCGCCCCCTCCTCGGACGCTGTGCCGTTAGTCGACATGACCGCTTCCCGGACGGTGGATCGGACCGCGGTTCTTCACCATCCTGACAAACCAGCCGATGGCAATAGCCGCCGACAGGTGTTTCAGTGTATGTCCGCTTACGATCCCTCCGGTTCCGGCGAAAATAGCCTCGTCGTTGGACTCAAGCTGCTTGGCAAGAATGTAGAAGACGAGAACGAGCAGCAGGTTGATCGATCCTGTATAGCGGGCTGGAAACAGGACCATCATCGCCGCAACGGCAAAGATTGGGTAAGACTGAACAAAGGCGTAAGGTCTGAGATCCCCTCTCCCCTGAGATTCTGTCCAGGACCAGTAAAAAACGGTAGCCGCACCAATGATCAAAGCAGGCATCAAGGCCAGCAATCCAACCTTGATGCTGATCCGCTCCATGATCACCGAGATGAAGAAGGCGACAAATCCAATCGTCATGGGCAAGCGGTCCCAAACCAATGTTCCGTTATTTGGAGAGAGATGATAGTAGGCCGACCCGACGCTCACCAGGGTCGTCCCTGCGAAAAACACGAGATAGGAAATCTTCTCCATTGGATCCAGAAACCGCCTTTCCTGCCCCTCTTTATTCAGGACGATCACGAGGCCCCAGATTCCAACGATGAGAAAGGCCAGGTTCGAGAGGACATCCAATCCGTTGGTGATCGCGAGGATCCGCCTCTGGTCTGCAAAATTGTGGTAGCTCAGGTCCTGTGGCAGCGGAGACTTGGATCCCCACCACCAAGCGACGGCCAGGGTGATCAAGCCGAGGAGGATGTAGCGAGTTCTTTGACTAGTATACAGCACAAGCGTTACGTTTTTTTCTGTATTCACTCTCGTGTTGCAGAACACGGACTAATTGTGGGCAGCTCCGCTGCTCGCGATTTGGTCGCGCGTCTTGTTGGATATGGATTTTATGATTACTAGAATAGGACCCAGCAATGCTAAAGCTGTGCTGTATCCGACGACAGCCCAAACGTATGCTTCTGTCGGGAAGTAAGTGGCGTATTCACCTCCAAAATAATTATAGGCTGCTCTGAAGCCGACAATCCTAAGAATCGAGATCTGAATTATACCGGCTGCTAGGATGACAACTGACAATAACAGAATGGGTAAATTTCTTTTCTTTCCAGTCTTTGATGAAAAGGTAAATCTGGATACAGGGAACTACTAAATAAACTCCCATGAGCCATAGGCCCATAAAGCGGATGGGAAACGTTTCAACTACGATCATCCCAATCATGTTAGTTTTTTTTCCAAAACGCTAAAGGCATGAATTCTGGGCATCGCAGATACTCGGCATTTCACACCCACCCTGGTTATGATCTATGATGGTGGTATAAGATGGGGGCAT